>NZ_JBSFUT010000007.1:0-259621 GCF_053591935.1 Streptomyces sp. NPDC002851
AGGAGGCGGAGCACGCCACCGAGAAGTACAACGGCGCCAAGGACCCCGAAGCCGCTGCAACCACGCGGCGTTAGCCGCATATCGACACAGCCGGGAAGGGGCGGGGCGGGGAGAAAAACCCACCGGCCGCCAGCCGGAGTCGTACCGCCCCATCAACCGATCGGCTGATCCACCTCGAGCGTGCTGGTCGATGCCGGAAACCCCCACCACCCGGAACCCTGGACACATGTCCATCATCGAGGTCACAGACCTACACAAGCGCTACGGCGGCCGCCCGGCCGTAGACGGGGTGACGTTCACCGTCGAGGAGGGCGAGATCTTCGGCGTCCTCGGCCCCAACGGCGCAGGCAAGACCACCACGGTCGAATGCGTCGAAGGCCTGCGCGCACCCGACGAAGGCACCGTCCGGGTCACCGGCCTCGACCCCATAGCCGACCACAACCGCGTAACCCAGCTCCTCGGCGCGCAACTGCAGGAGAGCGAGCTGCAGGCCAAGCTCACCGTGCGCGAGGCCCTGGAGCTGTACAGCGCCTGTTACGCACGACCGGCGGACTGGCGGCCGCTCGCCGAGCGCCTCGGGCTCGCCGAGAAGCTCGGCACCCGCTTCGGCAAGCTCAGCGGCGGCCAGAAGCAGCGCCTCTTCATCGCGCTCGCCCTGGTCGGCGACCCGAAGGTGGTGGTGCTCGACGAGCTGACCACCGGCCTGGACCCGCGGGCCCGGCGCGACACATGGGAACTGATCGAGGAAGTACGGGCGAGCGGCGTCACCGTGCTCCTGGTCACGCACTTCATGGAGGAAGCGCAGCGGCTCTGCGACCGGATCGCGGTCATCGACCGGGGCCGCCTCGCCGCCCTCGACACCCCGTCCGGCCTGATCAACCGGTCCGCGAGCTCGACCGTCATGACGTTCACGCCGTCCCGCCCGGTCGACACGCGCGAGCTGGCCGCGCTGCCCGGCGCCGCGTCCGTGACCACGGACGAGCGCGCCGACGGCCGGGTCACGGTGAACGGCACCGACGAGACGGTCAACGCGGTGATCTCGCTGCTCGCCCGTAATCACATCACCGCCCACCAACTCCGGGTCGCCGACGCCACGTTGGACGACGCGTTCCTCGACCTGACGGGAGCGACGGCATGAACACCCTCACCGCACCCACCGACGCGACCGCCCCCGCGCGCCCGTCGGCCAACCGCGCCGTGCTCCGGGCGGAGCTGCGGCTCTTCCGCCGCGAGCCCGGCAGCCTCTTCTGGGTCATGGTCTTCCCGACCGCGCTGTTCGTCGTGCTCGGCACCATCCCACCGTTCCGCGAGGTCGGCGAGGCCATCCCCGGCCTGCGCATCATCGATGTGTACGTGCCGATCGCGATCCTCACCTCCATGCTGATGGCCGCGCTCCAGGCCATGCCGCCGGTGATCACCGGCTACCGCGAGCGCGGCATTCTACGCCGCATGTCGACCACGCCGGTGCGCCCTGCCGCGGTGCTCGGCTCGCAGATGGCGCTGCACGGCGTCGCGGCCCTCGCCTCGGCGGTCCTGACGGTCGTCGTGGGCAAGCTGGTGTACGACGTGGCGCTGCCCCGGCAGGTCTTCGGGTACGTCCTCGCGCTGGCCCTGGCGATCTGCGCCGCGCTGGCCATGGGCGCCCTGCTGTCGGCCATATCGCGCACCTCGAAGGCGGCGAACGCGGTGGGGGCGGCGGCGTTCTTCCCGATGATGTTCAGCGCGGGCCTGTGGATGCCGGTGCAGACCATGCCGGACGTGCTGGCCCGGGTCGTGGAGCTGCTTCCGTTCGGCGCAGCCGCCCAGGCGCTCGGCGAGGCGGCAGCCGGGGACTGGCCGAGCCTGTCCCACCTGGGCGTGCTCGCGCTGTGGGCGGTGGTCCTGTCGGCAGCGGCGGCCCGCTGGTTCCGCTGGGAGTGACGGGGACGGTGGACCAGACTGAGGCCATGAGCAACTGGCGCGGCATGACGGCCCGGCTGACGAAGGGGCGGCCGGGCCCGCCCGAGCCGATGGACGCGGCCACGGCGCACAGCCACGTGGAGCAGCGCTGGGACGCGTTCCTGCGCTGGGGGCCGTACGGCCTGCTCGGGGTGTCGGCCGTCCTGTCGTTCGCCTCCGCGAGCGCCCTGATGCCGTCGGCCAGGGAGCGGTGGGCGGCCGCCGCCCTGTTCGCCGCGGGGCTGCTGCTCGAACTGTGGTGGGGCCGGGAGCGTGGGCGGCGGCCGCGCGGGCCGAGCGTCGCGAGCACCGCGTACTACGTGATTCGCTGGGCCCTGGCCTTCGTCCTGTCCTGGATGAACCCGTTCGCCGCGTTCTATGCGGTGCTCGGCTACTTCGGCGCCGAGCGGCTGCTGCCGTCCCGACTCGTGTCCGTGGGCCTGGTCGCCAGCGCGGTCACGGTCGCGGGGTCGCAGTCCGGCGGGTTCCCGCCGAAGGACAGCGTGGGCTGGGGTGTGTTCGGTGCGCTCCTCGCTGTGCACATCGCCCTGTTCTGGGTCTTCAGTCGGCTCAATACGTACGAAGAGAGACGCACCCGGATCCACATGTCCACCATCGCCGAGCTGGAGCGCACCAACGCCCGGCTGCACCAGGCCCTCGACGAGAACGCCGCGCTGCACAAGCAACTCCTCGTCCAGGCCCGGGAGGCGGGCGTCGCGGACGAGCGGCGCCGTCTGGCCGCCGAGATCCACGACACCATCGCGCAGGGCCTGACCGGCATCATCGCGCAGCTGCAGGTGGTCGCGAACACGGCGGACCGTCGCCTGGCCCGGGAGCATCTGGACCGCGCGGCGGACCTGGCCCGGTCGAGCCTCGGCGAGGCCCGCCGCTCGGTACACAACCTGGGCCCGGCCGCCCTGGAGCAGCACGCGCTGCCGGAGGCCCTGAAGAAGACGGTCCGGGAGTGGTCCGAACGCACCGGCGTCCGTACGGAGTTCACCATCACGGGAACGGAGGCACACCTGCACGAGGAGATCGAGGCCACGCTGCTCCGTATCGCCCAGGAGGCCCTGTCGAACACGGCCCGGCACGCGGCCGCGACCCGTGCCGGGGTCACCCTCTCCTACATGGACGACGAGGTGGCCCTGGACATACGCGACGACGGCACCGGCTTCGCGCCGCCCGCCGTACCGCCCCGCTCGCACACCGGCGGCTTCGGCCTCGACGGCATGCGGGCGCGCGCGGAGCGGGTGGCGGGCACGGTGACGGTGGAGTCGGAGCCGGGTCACGGCACGGCGGTGTCGGCTCGCGTACCGTTGGTCCGCCATGACCAGTGACCGCATCACTCTGCTCATCGTCGACGACCACCCGGTCGTACGGGACGGCTTGCGCGGCATGTTTGCCTCCGCCACCGGCTTCGAGGTGCTCGGCGAGGCGGCGGACGGCGTCGAGGCGGTCCGCCTGGCCGACGAACTCGACCCGGACGTGATCCTGATGGACCTGCGCATGCCGGGCGGCGGCGGGGTCGCGGCCATCGCCGAGCTGACCCGGCGCGGCGCCCGAGCGAAGGTCCTGGTCCTGACGACGTACGACACGGACTCGGACACGCTGCCCGCGATCGAGGCGGGCGCGACGGGGTATCTACTCAAGGACGCCCCGCGCGACGAGCTGTTCACGGCGGTCCGCGCCGCCGCCAAGGGCCGCACGGTCCTCTCCCCCGCGATCGCCTCGCGCCTGGTCTCCCGCGTCCGCACTCCGTCCGGGACACCGGGCAACGAGCCGCTCTCGGACCGCGAGCGGGAGGTCCTCCACCTGGTCGCGAAGGGCACGTCGAACCGCGAGATCGCCCGCGAACTCTTCATCAGCGAGGCCACGGTGAAGACCCATCTGACCCACCTCTACGCCAAGTTGGGCGTAAAGGACCGCGCGGCGGCGGTAGCTACGGCATACGACCGAGGAATCCTGGGCTGACCCGGAAACCCGGCGAGATCCGCTAAGACGGCATCTGATCAACGTTCAGTCCGTTACGCCCGTTTCTTCTGACTCAACTCCCCAGGTTGGTGTGGATCCTGAAGTCAGAGAACGGCTCATTGTGTTGGCCAAGGCCCAGTGGATCACTGTCCGGGGTCGCTGGGGCAGGGCTTCATAGTCGCGCGCCAAGCGCCGGTTCTGCATCAGCCACCCGAACGTGCACTCAATCACCCAACGCTTCGGTACGGGGTGAAAGCCTGTGCTGGTAGGCCGTTTCACGACTTCGGCGTCGATCCCAAGCCGGGCACCGTGGTTGATCACGGAGCTCTGGTAGCCGCCGTCCACCCAGGCTTTGGTCACCTCCGGCCGGGAGGCGGCGACTTGGTCGAGCAGGTGCTTGTCACCGGCTGTGTCATGCACCGAGGCCGCTGTCACAATCACGGCCAGGAGGAGGCCGAAGGGTGTCGGTGGCCAAGTGACGCTTGCGTCCTTTGATCTTCTTGCCCGCGTCGATGCCCTGGTCGCGCTCGGCGACGCAGCGCGAGGTCTCCACGCTCTGCGCATCCAGCACGGCCACAGTGGGGGCCGCCGCCGCGCGGTGAAGACCGGCTCCATCAGCGCCCACCGGGCATCGGACACGTCACTGCGATACGGCCGCCGAGAAGTCACAAGCCATGCAACGACCCACCGACACCCGGGTCACCGAGTCCAGACAAAGCGCCACTAACCAAGATCAGATGCCCTCTAAGGCGCGGCGCCCAGTTCGCACCACACCGTCTTGCCGATTCCGTACGCCCTCGGGGTCGTGCCCCAGCGGTCGGCCAGGGCCTCGACGAGGGCCAGCCCTCTGCCCGACTCATCCTCGGGGGCGGCCTTCCGGGGGCACGGCTCGGAGTTGTTCGCGTCGTCGACCTCCAGGCGGAGGGTTCCGTCCGACAACAGGGCGCAGCGGGCGCGGAGTTGCCTACCGCGGGGTACGCGGGCGTGGGTGACGGCGTTCGTGAGGAGTTCGCTCAGGAGGAGGGCTGCCGTGTCGGCCACGTCGGGCGTGAGGTTCCAGGCGGCGGTCTGTTCGTGGAGGAGCGTGCGGGCGCGGGGGACGCTGCGTGGGGTGCGGGGCAGGTGCCATTCAACGGGCTTGCCCGTTAGGGGAGTTGTTGTGGCGTTCATGGGATGAGGCTGGTGGTCGCCACGTAGCCTTTTGCAGTAGCGACCCGGGTACGGAGCGTGTCTGTACCCGGGGTGAACCGGGAGGGTGGGCACGATGGCGAACTCCAACAACGGCCAACCGCCCATGGCTTGGCGGTACTGCGGTGGGCAGCTGAAGCTGTGGCGGGAGAGTGCGTCGGTGAGTCGGCAGTCGCTGGCGGATGAGGCCGGGTACGACTACGAGTACGTGAAGTCGATGGAGTACGGCCGCAGGAAGCCGACGCAGCGGCTGTTGCAGATCGCGGATCAGATGTGCGGGGCTGGGGGCAAACTGCTCGCGGGCCAGGGCTACTTGAAGCCAGAGCCCTTCCCAGAGCGCACGCAGGAATACATGCAGGTGGAGGCTGAGGCCATCGCGCTGCACGTGTACGAAAGCCTGCTCATCACCGGCTTGCTCCAGACCGAGGCGTACATGCGTGAGCTGATGAGCAACGATTGCCCGCCCCTCGACGAGGAGACGCTGGAGGAACGTGTCGCGGGTCGCCTCAAGCGCCAGGCGAAGCTTGACTGCAAGCCACCGGCGCACTTCAGCTTCGTGCTCTACGAGGCGGCTCTACGAGCCCTGGTCGGAGGACCAGAGGTGATGCGGAGGCAGTTCAAGCACCTGCTGACGGTTGGCGAGAAGCGCAACGTGTCGATCCAGGTCCTTCCCTTCTCCCGCGCCCCGTATGTGGCGCTCAACGGGTCCTTCATCCTCGCGGAAACCGACGAGCACCAGCAGTACGCCTTCGTGGAAGGCCAGGAGACGGGTGCCCTGTACCCGGCCGGAGACAAGTTCAGTACGTTGACGCAGCGCCATGGCATGATCCGTATGCAGGCGCTGGACGTTGAGGCGTCTGCCGACTTCATCAGAGGGGTGGCGAACGGCCTGTGAACAGCGAGCTCGCGTGGTTCAAGTCCAGCTACAGCGACACGTCCGGCGGCGCCTGCCTCGAAGTCGCCCTCAACGCCCCCGCGGACACCACCCACATCCGCGACTCCAAGAACCCCACCGGCCCCCACCTCACCGTCCCCGCCCCCGCCTGGGCCGCCTTCCTCGGCATAGTCAAGTGAGGGAGACGCTCACCGTCCCCGAGTACGTCACCGGGTATCCCGGGGTCGCCTTCGGTGGATACGTCGCCGGGCTGCTCGCCGCCCGTAGTGACGCCAAGGAAGTGCGCGTGGACTTCCGGGGGCGGGTGCCCGTCGGGGAGCCGGTTTCGATCACGCAAGTGTCGGGCGGCGGCGCCGAGTTGAGGCACAGCGCGGGCGATCCGCTCGTCACCGCGCGGCCCGCCGCCCTCGCCATGGACGCGCCCGCTGTGCCGTCCTGGGAGCAGGCGCAGCTGGCCAGTGAGGAGTATCTGGCGCACGTCCGCGCGTTCCCGCCGTCGATCCCGGACTGTTTCGGGTGCAGTCCCGTGCCGGTCGGGGAGGGTATTCGGCTGTTTCCCTCTCGGGTGCGGGAGCGGCGTGACGTCCTCGCCGCGGCCTGGGTGCCGGACCGGGAGCTGGCCGATGCTCGCGGTGAACTGCCGCCCGAGATCGTCTGGTCGGCGCTCGACTGTCCCGGCGGCTGGGCCGGGATGCGGCTCGCGAAGTCGGGCGTCGGCGTCGTGACCGCCGTACTCACCGGGGCTCAGCTGCGCGCCGTACGGGCCGGTGAACGGTATGTGTCGTACGCCTGGCTGCTCGGCACCGTCGGCCGCAAGATCACCGTGGGCGTAGGGCTTGCCATCGCCGAGGGTGAACTCTGCGCGCTGGCCGAGGCGTTGTGGGTGGTGCCGAGGACGTCGACCTCACCGCCCCCTGCCCCCCTCAGTCATACGGCGTGACGCAGGGGGTGGGGCGCCACCAGGCGGTCGGCGGCGCCCCACCGTGTTCAGAGCGCCGTACGGAACGGGCCGGTCACCTCGTACGTGATGCCGCCGCTGCTGCTGCCGCTGGTGCCGCGCTGGGAGGAGAAGTAGAGGCGGTTGCCTGCCGGGTTGAACGCCGGGCCGCAGATCTCCGATGAGCTCTGGCCGGTGATCCGGAGGAAGGGGGCCACGATGTCGTCCGGGGTGATGATGCAGATCTCCATGTTGCCGCCGTCCTCGGCCACATAGAGGTCGCCGACCTTGGCGCCGGTGATGTTGTCCACGCCGGTGAGCGGCGGGTTGGCGGTCAGGTTGTCGTCATACGCGATGGCGAGGGTGTTGTTCGCCGCGTCGTAGGCCCAGACGCGGTTGTCGCCCTTGGTGGTGAAGAAGCAGGTGCCGCTCTTGTAGTAGCAGCCCTCGCCGCCGACGAACACCTTGGTGTTCGGGACCTGGTCGCGGGTCTGGGTGCCGCCCGAGGCGCTGGGGTCGGGCACGTTCTTCCAGGACAGTACGTTGTTGCTCTCCGTCAGCACCTGGAGGGTGCCGGAGGAGAGGTCGCCCCAGGTGGTGGGGACGAAGCGGTAGAAGGCGCCGTCGCCCTCGTCCTCGGTCAGGTAGATGACCTTGCGGTCGGGGTCGCACGCGGCGGCCTCGTGCTTGAACCGCCCCATCTTGTCCCGCCGTACGGCGGCCTTGGCTCCCCACGGGTCGGTTTCGTAGACGTAGCCGCGCGTGGTCTCCTCGCAGGACAGCCAGGTGTTCCACGGGGTGTCGCCACCGGCGCAGTTGCGGGTGGCGCCGGAGAGGATGGGGTACGCGCCGGTGATGTTCGCGTTGCTGTCGAACCGCACCGCGCTGACCCCGCCCGCGCCGCTGCCCAGCTCGGCGTTGGAGACGTAGATCCAGCCGGTTCCGTCGGCGAAGCAGGCCCCGCCGTCGGGGGCGCTGTGCCAGGTGTGGCTCGTGCCGGGGACCTTCTGCGTCGAGCGGGCGATCACGCGGCTGGAGAAGCCTGCCGGGAGCATGATGCCGTTGGCGTCGGCCGACTGGAGGGCTCCGTACGGGCTGGGGCCGGTCTTGGCGGGGTAGGCGAGGGACTCGCGGGTCATGGTGAACCCGAAGGCCACCGAGCCGGCACCGACGACGGCACTACGGAGAAGAGTACGGCGATCCACAACTAACTCCTTCGTCAAGAAGGGGCGAACAGAGGACAGTTGAGCCGTGCGTGCGTGCGTGCCGACTGGTCGCTGAGGAGAGTAGGGGTGGGAGGGGAACCCCATCAGGAACTGAGTGGTGAACTCTCCGCGGCCATTGGTCAGTTGACTACCGCGCCGTAGTTCAACGCGTCGTGATGTGGTGGCCACCGGCACCGCGCCCGCGTGGCCACCGGGCACCGCGCCCGCATAACGGACACAACTCCCCGCCCAACGGACGATTTCCGGCCAACCTCTGTTCGAGCGGTGACATGTACGCGGCTGGAATGACACTCTTCCCCCGCACGGCACAGCCGCAACGAACAAGTGAACAAAGGCACGAACGCGGCCCACCCGCACGAATACTTCCCCGCCCGGATGGTCCCCCACGCCACCCGGGACCCCTCACCCCAAGGGAGTCATTGCGTGTCGCCTCGCATATCGAGTCACATATCCAGACGTACCTCCGTCGTCCTCGGCACCGCGGTCACCGCCGCAGCCGCCCTGCTCGCCACCGGCCTCAGCACCGCCTCGGCCGCACCCACCCCGGAGCCCACGCCGAGCGCCGCGCCCGCCAAGCTCTCCGCCTCGCAGCGTGCCGAGCTGCTCCGCGACGCCAACGCCGAACGGGCCCGTACCGCCAAGGAGATCGGGCTCTCGGCAGACGAGAAGCTCGTGGTCCGTGATGTCGTCAAGGACCGGGACGGCAGCGTGCACACCCGGTACGAGCGGACGTACGACGGACTGCCCGTGCTCGGCGGCGACCTCGTCGTGCACGAGAACAAGAGCGGCAAGAACACCGGGGTCACCAAGGCCACCAGCAAGAAGCTCGACGTCGACACCGCGCGCGCCAAGGCCGCACCCAAGGGTTCCCGCGCCGTCGTCTGGGCCGCCTCCGGCACCCCGACGCTCGCGTACGAGAAGGTCAAGGAAGGCAAGAAGAAGGACGGCACGCCCACCCGCGTGCACACCGTCACCGACGCCCGTACCGGCAAGCAGCTGTTCCAGTGGGACGACATCCGCAGCGGCGACGGCCACACCATGTACGGCGGCGACGTCGAGCTCGGCTCCAAGCAGGAGAGCAGCGGGTTCTCCCTCACCGACACCGGGCGCGGCAACCACAAGACGTACGACCTGAAGCACGGGTCGTCCGGCCAGGGCACCCTGTTCACCGGACCTGACGACTCCTGGGGCGACGGCACTCCGGCCAACAACGAGACCGCGGCCGCCGACGCGCACTACGGGGCGGGCGTGACCTGGGACTACTTCAAGAACGTGCATGGCCGTGAGGGCATCAAGGGCGACGGCGTGGGCGCGTACTCGCGGGTCCACTACGGCAACAACTACGTCAACGCCTTCTGGGACGACAGCTGCTTCTGCATGACGTACGGCGACGGGGCCGGCAACGCCAAGCCGCTCACGTCCCTCGACGTCGCCGCGCACGAGATGACCCACGGCGTCACCTCCAACACCGCCGGGCTCATCTACAACGGGGAGTCCGGCGGCCTGAACGAGGCCACCTCCGACATCTTCGGGTCCACGACCGAGTTCTACGCGAAGAACGCCGAGGACGTCGGGGACTACCTCATCGGCGAGAAGATCGACATCCGGGGCGACGGTACGCCGCTCCGTTACATGGACAAGCCGAGCAGGGACGGCAAGTCCAAGGACGACTGGTACAAGGGCATCGGCGGCATCGACGTCCACTACTCGTCCGGCCCCGCCAACCACTTCTTCTACCTGCTCTCGGAAGGCAGCGGGAAGAAGGAGATCAACGGGGTGCAGTACGACTCGCCGACCGCCGATGGGCAGCCCGTCACCGGGATCGGACGTGACAAGGCCGAGCAGATCTGGTTCAAGGCCCTGACCACGTACATGACGTCCCGGACCGACTACCACGCCGCGCGCGTGGCGACCCTCGACGCCGCCAAGGACCTGTACGGCGACGGCACGGCGGAGTACAAGGCGGTCGACCGCGCCTGGGCCGCGGTGAACGTCCTGCCGTCCAAGGGCAACGGAAACGGCAAGGGCAACGGCAAGGGCTAGGACCAGGGCTAGTTTCGGCCACACCTCGGGGGAGGAATCGGGGGATGACGGTGGGCGGCACCCGGATTTTGCGGATCCGGGTGCCGCCCATCCGTATGTCCGGAGCCAGGTCCTCGGCCCGGGCCGGGGCGTGGGCGTCCTGAGAGTTCCGAGGTACCCATGACCGCGAACGAGCGGGATGGTGTGTGCATGCCGCCGAAAGCGGCACGGGGGATGCACGACACGGGGGTACGAATCTCATGCGCAGGACGTTGGCCGCAGTGTGCGCGGTGGTGGTTCTAGGCGGGGCCGGGGGGTGCGGTACGGCGGAGAGCCGTTCCGCGAGCGACGGCCCGGACACCGGCCGGACACGGCTCGCCGACCTCACCGAACTCACCGAACTCACCGACGCACAGCAGGCGACGGTGGACCGGGCCCAGGAACGGCTGATCAAGCAGTGCATGGCCGGGCGGGGCTTCTGGTACGGGGAGGCGCGACAGCTCACCGGCGATGAGCTCAAGACCCCGGGGTACGTACTCGACGATCCGCGGTGGGCGCGGAAGCACGGTTACGGCGGGCGGATCCAGCGCGCCATGGACCGGGAGCGGCACGCCGACCCCAACGTCGCGTACTACCGCAAGCTCTCGCGCGAACGGCAACTGCGCTGGAGCGATGCGCTCTACGGCGGGCCCGGGGCCGGGACCGTCGAGGCGCGGCTGCCGGGCGGTGGCACGGTCAGCACGGCCACCGAGGGCTGCAACGCCGAGGCGCTGCGGGAGCTCTACGGGGATCTGAAGACCTGGTTCCCGGCGGAGAAGACGGCGGCCGGTCTGCGCGCCCTCTACGAGCCGCGGATCAAACGCGACAAGCGGTTCGTGGCGGCCGTGCACTCCTGGGCCCGGTGCATGCGCGACAAGGGGCACCGCTATCGGGGCCCGGCCGCGCTGCGCGATCAACTGCCCACGCTCACACGGGGGTTGAGCGACGGGCGGGCGCACGCCGTGGAGGTCGGGCTCGCCGTGGACGAGGCGGCGTGCGCGCGGAGCAGCGGGCTCGCTCGTACCGCACGGGACCTGGAGGACCGGTTCCGGGGCGAGCTGGCCGAGGGCCGCTATCGGGAGCAGGTCGGAACCCATCTGCGGCTGCAGCATCGGGCGCTCGCGAAGGCGGAGGACGTGCTCGGGACTTCGGCCTGAGTTCTTCCCCCGGCCCCTTCGAAGAGACAGCACCAGCACCAGCACCACCTCATCAACCATCAGGAAAGACAGGAGAGTTCACCATGTCCAGCTTCACCATCCGCAAGAGCTTCATCGGCCTGGCCGCCGCGGGTCTCCTCGGCACCGGCCTCGGGTTGCCCGCCGTGGCGCAGGCCGCGCCGTCCGGGGACAGCGAGGCCCGGTCGGCCAAGTGCGACCGCGCGTACCGCGACCTCGCCCCGGGCGTCATGGCCGCGTTCCACAAGTCCAAGTGCAGCGTCCTGCTCGGCGTCGACCGCTACGACGACAGCAACTGGGGCGACAAGAAGGGCCGGATGCAGGGCCGCGACAACAACCGGGCCAGCTCGCTGATCAACAAGGGCACCGGCAACGTCAGCACGGTCAAGTTCCACCGGCTCAAGGGATACAGCGGCGGCGTGATCTGCCTGAAGCAGGGCGAGAAGTACGCCGACTACCTCGGCAAGGACGACAAGTTCGACAACGGCAAGAGGGCGAACAACCGCATCTCCTCGCACAAGTGGACCGCCAAGAACAGTGAGTGCAACGGCGCGTTCATGGACTGACGCACCCCGACCCCGGTCGGCCCGGCAGCACCCGCTGTCGGGCCGACCGGCGTTTCACCCTCCGGGCGTGTACGCCTTCACCGCGCGCTCGATCTGATCGGCGTACGCCTGATGCCGCTCCGGCACCCCGCCCGCCTCGTTGACCTTCTCGAACGAGGAGTGGTAAGCCACCCCGGCCAGAACTCGCTGGTCGCCGGGCAGGTCGTGCCACAGGCGCGGGGCGATCCAGCACAAGTAGCGGCCCACGGCGGGGATGGACATCTTGGGCGGGAAGGGCGGTTTCGGGGCGCCGTTCCTGGGGCGCTGTTCGTCGGGGAGCCAGTAGCGCAGCACGCGTGGGGTCCAACGGGCAATGCCGAACTCGTCGCTGGCGGGATCGGACAGCTTCGGATCGAAGTCGGACGACACCTTGAGGATGGCGGCGACAAGGGCGGGCGTGACGGTCTTCTCGCGGCAGCCGTGGGCGGCGTCCACGATGAGCTTGCGGTACTTGACCGGGATGCCCGCGGACGTGCTCAGCTCGCTCGCCCCGTACGAGGCCGGGTCGACCGGCTTGCGCGGGGCCGGGGGCGCCGGGTCGCCGTCGCCCCCGGTCAGGGCAGCCACGCCGTAGCCGCTGCCGCCGAGGACCACGGCCACCATGAGGGCCGCGGCCACCGCCGTGCGGCGGCGCCGTGGGCGGCGGATCCACGGGCGGAGGCGGGGCAGCCGGGGTGCCGGATCGGTGCCGGTCACCGCCTCGACGCGGCGCAGCAGGGAGTCGGCGGAGTGCGGGGCCCGCTGCGCGTGCGTGGGTGCGAGACAGTCGGTGACGATCTCCCGCCAGGGTTCCGGGAGTTCGGGCGAGAGCCGCAGTTCCTCGGCGCCGCGGGCGTAGCGCAGGAGCGCGTCCTTGCGGGCGGTGGGGGTGGTGCCGGGGAACGGCAGCGTGCCGGTCAGGGCGAGGTGCGCGACGACGCCGAAGGCCCAGATGTCGGCGGTGGTCCGGATCTGCTGGCCGCGCTCGCCGATCTCGGCCCACAGCAGCTCGGGCGGGGTGTAGTCGGGGGTGGCGAAGGCGAGGGAGTAGGCGTGGGTGCCTTCCAGCTCGGCGGCGAGATTGAAGTCGGCGAGCCGGACCTGGTGGCCGGGCCGGGCCTCGCGCAGGAGCAGTACGTTGCCGGGCTTGAGGTCGCCGTGCACCCAGCCCGCGTGGTGCAGCTGGGTCAGGCCCTCGCAGATCTGGGCGAGCAGCGGTCCCGCCGAGGGCAGGGGGCCGGGCCCTGAGCGCCTGAGCAGGGTGTCCAGGGAGCCCTCGGCGCGCTCCAGGACCAGGACCGTGGCGCCGTCGAGCGTGGGGTTTCCGGGGTCGTCGACGGTCAGCGCCTCGTACATCCGGATCAGGCGCGGGCGGCGCAGCTTGCGCAGCAGACGCAGCTCACGGTCGGCGAGTTCCTGGAGGTGGCGCAGTTGGCGCGGGGTGCGGCTGCCGGTGGGCAGGAACTTCAGGGCCGCTTCGGCGGGCGGGGCGTCCCCGGCCGGGTCGGGTGCCGCGCGACGGGCGGCATAGACACTGCCGAACGCTCCGGAAGCGATCGGCTCCCGCACCTCCCACGCCCCGACCCGATAGCCGTACGGAACCTGGACAGCGAACGGGCCATCGGTGCGGCCATTCCCCATCATGCGGCCCCCACCCCCTTGAGTACACCCAGTTCGTCCTCGCGCACCAGGTCGAAGCGGAGGGCGAGGGAGACGAGCGACTCCTTCTTGCCGTTCTGGCGCGGCGGCCCGGCCACGCCGCCCTCAGCGGCCGTAGAGGGCTGTTTCAGGCGGAGTTTCAGCGCCAGATAGTCGATGTTCCACTGCACCGAGGCGCGGCTCGCCGCGGGCCAGACCGGGCGGAGCCGTTCGACGATCTGCTCCGTCGTGGGCAGCGGGGCATGCGGGGACGTGCGCAGGCGTGGCTCGCACAGGGCGGCCAGGACGAGGAAGTAGCGCTTGGTCCGGTCGAGCGGGAAGGCCAGGGCGGTCGGCTCGCCCTGGCTGGCCGGGGAGTTGGCGTCCAGGTAGTCGTGCCGGGGCGCCCAGACGTCGAAGCTGACGAGCTCGTCGGCGGCGGGCAGCACGACCCGGGAGAACTCGAAGGGCACGGGGGCGTCGAGCCGTCCCGGGCTCACCTTGATGTGCTCACCGGCGCCCTCGGGGTTCTCGACGACGTACGTCTGGTGGCTGCTGTGGTTGCTCAGCGTCCAGAAGGCGCCGGTAGCCGTGATCACGCCCGCCCTCCGGGAGACTCCGGCGTGGTCGATGGTCAGATGACGGCCGCTTCCGCTCCCCAGCGATGACGAGGGCGACGGTGGCGTACGGCCGAAGTCCAGGCTCTCGCCCGGCTCCAGGCGCAGTTGCGCATGCGCGTGCGCGTGCGCGTCGCTGGCGTACGCGGGCACGACAATGAGGCTGTACATATGTGGTCCTTCCCCCCCGATGCCTCTTGGTGCCGAGGGCATCCCCCGATGCCTCGTACTGGCAGGGACGTTACTGGGCGACGGTGATCCACTACAGCCGTTGGCCAACAGCTCGCGTCACGTGTCCCGCCCGCCGCCCGTACGCCGCCCGGGGGCCCGCCTCGTCTACCGCATCAGCACCCCCGCCCCCTCCACCACCAGCTCCGACGGCACCGCCACCAGGCCGAGTTCCGCCGCGGACGCCAGGAGACGGTGGGCCGGCAGGATGCGGACGGTGTAGCCGAAGGGACCCGTGCGGTCGAGGGTGAGGGGGCCCTCGTAGACCCAGCGGTCCTCCGCGGTGGGCCCGCTCACGGGCTTCAGGGGGACGGCGGACGCGTCCGTGATGCGGTCCGCCGTGTCGACGCGGCCGGTGACGACCTGGACCTCGACGTCGTCCGGCGTCAGGTCACCGAGGCGTACGCACACCCGCAGCGCCAGCGTGGAGCCGAGTTCGGCGATCGGGCACGTCGGAGCCAAGGTGTCCAAGTGGTCGACGCCCACCCCCGGCCAGGCCGCCCGCACGCGCTGCTTCCAGGCGGCCAGCTCCGTGACCGTCCCGGCATCCAGGGCGCGGTGGGCGCGGGCCGCGGGGACGTAGAGCCGGGTCACGTACTCGCGGACCATGCGGTCGGCCAGGAGCTTCGGGCCGAGCTCCGTCAGGGTCCGGCGGACCATGTGCGTCCAGCGGTACGGGAAACCGTCGGGGCCGTGTTCATAGAAGCGCGGGGCGATGCGCTGCTCCAGGAGGTCGTAGAGCGCGGCCGCCTCCAGGTCGTCGCGGTGGTCCTCGTCGGTGCCGGGGCCGTCGGCGGTCGGGATGGCCCAGCCGAAGTCCGGCTCGAACCAGTCGTCCCACCAGCCGTCCAGGACCGACAGGTTGAGGCAGCCGTTCAGGGCCGCCTTCATTCCTGATGTTCCACATGCCTCAAGTGGCCTGAGGGGATTGTTCAACCAAACGTCGCAGCCGGGGTAGAGCTTCTCGGCCATCGCCATTCCGTAGTCGGGCAGGAAGGCGATGCGGTGGCGCACGCGCGGGTCGTCGGCGAAGCGGACCAGCTCCTGGATGAGGCGTTTGCCGCCGTCGTCCGCGGGGTGCGCCTTGCCCGCGACCACGATCTGCACCGGGTGCTCGGGGTGCAGGAGCAGCTCCATCAGGCGGTCGCGATCACGGAGCATCAGGGTCAGGCGCTTGTACGCGGGGACGCGACGGGCGAAGCCGATGGTGAGGACGCCGGGATCGAGGACGCCGTCGATCCAGCCGAGTTCGGCATCCGAGGCACCGCGCTCCCGCCAGGAGGCGGCCAGGCGGGTGCGTACCTCCGCGACGAGTTGTTCCCGCAACGCCCGACGCAGCTCCCAGATCTCGTGATCGGAGAGACCGGAAGGATCGGAGGGAACGGAGGGGTTGGAGGGACCAGCGGGGTCGGAGGGATCGGCCATCGCGCGAAGCACCTCGGGCGCAACCCAGGTCGGCGCGTGCACGCCGTTCGTCACGGACGTGATCGGCACCTCCTCGGGGTCGAATCCCGGCCACAGTCCGGCGAACATCTCGCGGCTCACCCGCCCGTGCAGCTTCGAGACGCCGTTGGCCCGCCCGGCCAGGCGCAGCCCCATCACGGCCATGTTGAAGACGTTCGGGTCGCCGCCGGGGTACGTCTCCATGCCGAGTTCGAGGATCCGGGCCGGGTCGATGCCGGGCAGTTCGGCGCCGTCGCCGACGTGCCGGGCCACCAGCTCGCGGTCGAAACGGTCTATCCCGGCGGGAACGGGCGTGTGCGTGGTGAAGACGTTTCCGGCCCGGACGGATTCGAGCGCGGCGTCGAAGTCCAGGCCGCCGTCGGCCAGTTCGCGGAGCCGCTCCAGGCCGAGGAGACCGGCGTGGCCCTCGTTGGTGTGGAAGACCTCGGGGGCGGGATGGCCGGTCAGACGGCTGTATGTGCGCAGGGCGCGGATGCCGCCGATGCCGAGGAGCATCTCCTGAAGCAGGCGGTGCTCGCTGCCGCCGCCGTAGAGGCGGTCGGTGACCTCGCGTTCGCCGGGGCCGTTCTCCTCGACGTCCGAATCAAGAAGCAGCAGGGGTACGCGGCCGACCTGGGCCTGCCAGATGTGTGCCCACAGGCGGCGGCCGCCGGGCAGGTCGAGGGCGATACGGGCGGGGGTGCCGTCGCACTCCCGGAGCAGGGTGAGCGGCAACTCGTTGGGGTCCAGGATGGGGTAGTGCTCCTGCTGCCAGCCTTCGCGGGTCAGGGACTGCCGGAAGTAGCCGTGCCGGTAGAGCAGGCCGACCCCGGTGAGCGGCACGCCGAGGTCGCTGGCCGCCTTGAGGTGGTCACCGGCGAGGATGCCGAGGCCGCCGGAGTACTGGGGCAGGGCGCCGGTGATGCCGAACTCCGGGGAGAAGTAGGCGATGCCGGTGGGCAGGCGGTCGCCACGGTCCCCGGCCCCGCCGTCGTACGTCTCGTCCTGCTCCTGCTCCTGTGTTTGCCTCGGGTCCTGTGTCTGCTCCTGGTACCACCGGTCCCGCGTCAGATAGCCGCGCAGATCCTCCGCGACCGCGTCCAGGCGGCGTAAAAAGTCGTGGTCCTCGGCGAGCTCGGCCAGGCGGCCGGGCGGTACGCCGCCGAGCAGCCGGAACGGGTCGCCGTTCCAGCGGTCGGGGTCGATCTGCCGGAACAGCTCACGGGTCTCGGTGTGCCACGCCCAACGGAGGTTCTGGGCAAGACCGGTGAGTGGTCGCAGTGGCTCGGGCAGTACGGGGCGGACGGTGAAGCGACGGATGGCCTTCACGGGGTCACACACTCTCCTCGCCTGGGGCGGAACCGAAGGGGCCAAAAGGGCCGGGGCGGGCGGCCGGGGCGGGGCGGGGCGGGTTCGTGTCGGAAAATCACCATCACCTACGCGTAGAGCTGGAAGCAGCTACGCGTAGAGACAAGCATCTACGACCGTAGCCGCCCACCGGACCCCCGGCCACGGCGCAAAGGCGCGCACGCCCCCCACTCATATACGACCGCCCCACCCCCCATGGACGACCCACTCCCAACTCCGCCACGGGTTCACCGGATCAGCCACATCCGGGCCCGCTCGTCTTGTGTGAGCGCCTACGTCCTAGTAGTTAACAAGGCACCGGATTGCCCGCGCTCGGACGGCGGGCAGGCTCCTAGCAGATGGAACGCAGCACCCCTCCCCCGCACCCTGGTTCGCCCCCGCCTGAGTGAAGGGCCGTTCCCGTGAACCGACCCCCAGACTGTGTCCCCCGCGTCCCCCGCATCCCCTTGCAGGACGTCCGCCCTCTCGTGGAGTGCGGGCGGCGCCCCGCCAAGTCCGTGGTGGGCGAGGCCTTCGACGTGACCGCGACCGTGTTCCGCGAGGGCCACGAGGCCGTCGCCGCCGACGTCGTACTCCGAGATCCGGACGGCCGCAGCGGCCCCCGGATCCCGATGCGCGAGCTCGCCCCGGGCACCGACCGCTGGGGCGCCGAGGTCAGCGCGGACGCCGAGGGCGACTGGACGTATCGCGTGGAGGCGTGGAGCGACCCGGTGACGACGTGGCGCCGTGCCGCCGGGATCAAGGTGCGCGCGGGGCAGGGGTCCGAAGCAGGCCGCCAGGGGTCCGAAGCGGGCAGCCGGGATCCCGCAGCGGGATCGGAGGCCGAGGCCGAACTCGCCCTGGAAGAGGGCGCGTTGCTGTACGAGCGCGCCGCGCGTGGCATGCCTCCGGGCGCGGGGCGGGCTGCCCTGCGCGCCGCCGTGGCCAGGCTGCGGGACACCGGCCGGTCGGCCACGGCGCGGCTCGCCGCCGCCCTGGCCCCGGACGTGGACGCGGCCCTGGCCCGGCATCCGCTGCGCGAGCACGTCACGGTGTCGCCGGAGCTGCCGCTGCGGGTCGAGCGGGAGCGGGCGCTCTTCGGCTCCTGGTACGAGTTCTTCCCGCGCTCCGAGGGCACCCGCGAGCGCCCGCACGGCACCTTCCGTACCGCCGCCGAGCGGCTGCCCGCCATCGCCGCGATGGGCTTCGACGTCGTCTATCTGCCGCCGATCCACCCCATCGGCCACGCCTACCGCAAGGGCCGCAACAACACCCTCTCCGCCGACCGGCACGACGTCGGCGTGCCCTGGGCCATCGGCTCCCCGGACGGCGGGCACGACGCGGTCCACCCGGATCTGGGCACGCTTGACGACTTCGACGCGTTCGTGCGCCGGGCCGCCGAGCTCGGCCTGGAAGTCGCCTTGGACTTCGCGCTCCAGTGCTCTCCCGATCACCCGTGGGTGGAGAAGCACCCCGAGTGGTTCCGGCACCGCCCGGACGGCACGATCGCGTACGCCGAGAATCCGCCGAAGAAGTACCAGGACATCTACCCGCTCGACTTCGACCAGGACATGCCAGGGCTGGTCGACGAAACGCTCCGGATCCTGCGCTTCTGGATGGCCCATGGCGTACGGATCTTCCGCGTCGACAATCCGCACACCAAGCCGGTCTGCTTCTGGGACGAGGTGCTCGCCGAGCTCCACCGCACCGACCCCGATGTGCTGTTCCTGTCCGAGGCGTTCACGCGCCCCGCGATGCTGCACACGCTCGCACGCATCGGCTTCCACCAGTCGTACACGTACTTCACCTGGAGGAACGCGAAGCACGAACTGACCGATTACGCCCGGGAGTTGAGCGGCGAAGCGGCGGCGTATCTGCGGCCGAACCTCTTCGTGAACACGCCCGACATCCTGCACGGCTACCTCCAGGACGGCGGCCGTCCGGCCTTCGAGGTGCGGGCCGTCCTGGCCGCGACGCTCTCGCCGACCTGGGGCATGTACAGCGGGTACGAGCTGTGCGAGAACGTGCCGCTGCGGGCGGGCAGCGAGGAATACCTGGACTCCGAGAAGTATCAGATCAAGCGGCGCGACTGGGCGGCGGCCGAGCGCGCGGGCCGCTCCATCGCCCCGCTGATCACCGCCCTGAACCGGCTGCGCCGCCGCCATCCGGCGCTGCGCCGACTGCGCTCGCTCGACTTCCACGAGACGGACAACGACCAGCTCATCGCGTACTCGAAGAGGGGCTCCGGGGAGCACGCCTCGAACGTGATTCTGGTCGTCGCGAACCTCGACGCCCACCACACCCAGGAGGCCACGGTCTCGTTGAACCTGCCGGCGCTCGGCCTCGACCGGCACGAGACCGTGCCGGTGCGCGACGAGCTCTCCGGCGAGACCTACCACTGGGGCAGGGCCAACTACGTGTGCCTGCGGCCGGGCGGCGCTCATGTGCTGCTGGTCGGCCGGGGCTCCGGGGGGTGTTCCCCGGGTCAGCACGGCAGTGTCCTGCGACCGTCCACCCCGTCGATCGGAGGGTCACCCACACAATGATCGTCAACGAGCCCGTCCAGGACACCTTCGAGGACACCCCGGCCAAGGACCGCCACCCCGACTGGTTCAAACGCGCCGTCTTCTACGAAGTCCTCGTCCGCTCCTTCCAGGACAGCAACGGCGACGGCATCGGCGACCTGAAAGGCCTCACCGCAAAACTCGACTATCTGCAATGGCTCGGCGTGGACTGCCTGTGGCTGCCGCCGTTCTTCAAGTCCCCGCTGCGGGACGGCGGTTATGACGTCTCGGACTATACGTCCGTACTCCCGGAGTTCGGCGATCTGGCCGACTTCGTGGAATTCGTGGACGCCGCCCACCAGCGCGGCATGCGCATCATCATCGACTTCGTCATGAACCACACCAGCGACCAGCACCCGTGGTTCCAGGAGTCCCGCACGAACCCCGACGGGCCGTACGGCGACTACTACGTCTGGGCGGACGACGACAAGCAGTACCAGGACGCCCGCATCATCTTCGTCGACACGGAGACCTCCAACTGGACCTTCGACCCGGTCCGCAAACAGTACTTCTGGCACCGCTTCTTCTCGCACCAGCCGGACCTCAACTTCGAGAATCCGGCGGTACAGGAGGAGATCCTGGCCGCGCTGCGGTTCTGGCTGGACCTGGGGATCGACGGTTTCCGCCTCGACGCGGTCCCGTATCTGTACGCGGAAGAAGGCACCAACTGCGAGAACCTGCCCGCGACGCACACGATGCTCAAACGCGTCCGGAAGGAGATCGACGCGCACTACCCGGATACGGTCCTGCTCGCGGAGGCCAATCAGTGGCCCGAGGATGTCGTGGACTACTTCGGGGAGTTCGAGGGCGGCGGCGACGAGTGCCACATGGCGTTTCACTTCCCGGTGATGCCGCGGATCTTCATGGCCGTACGCCGCGAATCCCGCCACCCCGTCTCGGAAATCCTCGCGAAGACTCCCGCTATTCCGTCGGGTTGTCAGTGGGGGATTTTCCTGCGCAACCACGATGAGCTGACCCTCGAAATGGTCACCGACGAAGAGCGCGACTACATGTACGCGGAGTACGCCAAGGATCCGCAAATGCGCGCCAACATCGGGATCCGCCGCCGTCTCGCGCCGCTCCTCGACAACGACCGCAACCAAATCGAGCTGTTCATGGCCCTGTTGTTGTCCCTGCCGGGCTCGCCGATCCTCTACTACGGCGACGAGGTGGGCATGGGGGACAACATCTGGCTCGGGGACCGTGACGCCGTGCGGACGCCGATGCAGTGGACCCCGGACCGGAACGCGGGCTTCTCGTCCTGTGACCCGGGGCGGCTGTATCTGCCGACCATCATGGATCCCGTGTACGGCTACCAGGTGACGAACGTCGAGGCGTCGATGTCGTCCCCGTCCTCGCTGCTCCACTGGACCCGCCGGATGATCGAGATCCGCAAGCAGAACCCGGCGTTCGGCCTCGGCACCTACACCGAACTGCCGTCCTCGAACCCGGCGGTGCTCGCGTACCTGCGCGAGATGCCCCCATCAGGGGGCGAGGGTGACGACCTGGTCCTGTGCGTGCACAACTTCTCGCGCTTCGCGCAGCCCACGGAACTCGACCTGAGCGCGCACACCGGGCGGCACCCGGTGGAGCTCATCGGCGGGGTGCGGTTCCCGGCCATCGGTGAACTGCCGTACTTGCTGACGCTCGCCGGGCACGGCTTCTACTGGTTCCGCCTGCGTGCGGACCCGTCGTAAGGACCCGTCGTAAGGACCCGTCGTAAGGATCCGTCGTAAGGATCCGTCGTAAGGATCCGTCGTAAGGACTCGTCGTAAGGCCCCCGTACAAGGACTCCGTGCAAGGACTCCGCTTAAGGACACCGCCATGTCGGAAACCGGTATAAGACTCGGGCTTCTGCCCTCCCTGGAGCCGCTTCTGAAGGAGTGGCTGCCGCGGCAGCGCTGGTTCGCCGGGAAGGGCCGCCCGGTCACGGGGGTCGGCCTGGTCTCGGCGACGGAGCTGCTGCCGCCGGGGGTGATGTCGCCGACGGCGCCGGGGCTGCTGCATCTGCTGGTGCGGGTGCGGCAGGGGGTCAACGGCGGCGACTGCTACCAGCTGCTGCTCGGGGTGCGGCGGAGTCTGCCGCCGCGCCTCGCGGGCGCGCGCATCGGGCGGCCGGACGCGGGGCCCCTGGCCGGGTACGTGGTCTACGAGGGGCTGCTCGACCCCCGGCTCGCGGGGCTCGTGCTCGAACGGCTGCGGTTGCCGGGCCGCCTGGGCGAGCTGCGCTTCACGCGCGCCCCGTCGGCGGAGATACGCGGGGGCCTCGCACCCCGACCGCTCGCCGCCGAGCAGTCCAACTCGTCGCTGGTGTACGGCGATACGTACATCCTGAAGCTGTTCCGCCGCGTGCTGCCCGGCGCGCATCCGGACCTGGAGGTGCCGCTCGCCCTGGCCGGGCAGGGGTGCGCGCGGGTGCCCGCACCGGTGGCCTGGTTCGAGCGGTACGGGTCCGGCACGGCCGGGGAGCCCAGCCTGCTCGGCGTACTACAGCCCTACCTCGCCGGTGCCGAGGACGGCTGGACCCTGACCCTGCGGGCCCTGGCCGACGGCGGCGACTTCGTAGCGGAGGCGCGGGCGCTCGGCCGGGCCACCGCCGAGACACATCAGGCCCTCGCCGCCGCCCTGCCCACGCTCCCCCTGGACCGGGCACGGACCGAGCGGATCGCCGCCGGAATGGCACAGCGCCTCCAGGCGGCGGCCCGCGCGGTCCCGGCACTGCGGCCGCACGTCCCCGGCCTGGCGGCCGTGTTCGCGGCCCTGCCCGCGGCGGGCGACGGGAACGGCGGCTTCCAGCGCATCCACGGCGATCTCCACCTGGGGCAGTGTCTGCGCACGCCCGACGGCGCGTGGGCCCTGATCGACTTCGAGGGCGAACCGGCCCGCCCGCTCGCCGAGCGCCGCCACCCGCAGCCGCCGGTCCGCGACGTGGCCGGAATGCTGCGCTCCTTCGACTACGCCGCGCACCTGTGCCGCGCGCCCGCCCTGGCCGACCGCTGCCGGGACGCGTACTGCGCCGGATACGCGGCGCAGTACGGCCACGACCCGCGCTCCATACCGGAGTTGCTGCACGCGTACGAGACCGACAAAGCCGTCTACGAGGTCCTCTACGAGGCCCGGAACCGCCCCGACTGGCTGCCCGTCCCCATGGCGGCGGTCCGCCGCCTGGCCACCGCGACCGCCCCCTGAGCCCCGGACCTCCCCCACCCCCGAAGAGGCGATGCAGTGCCCGCAAGCAGGAAGCCGGCGAAGCGGAACCCGAACCCGCAACCGCAACCACAGCCACAGCCACAGCCACAGCCACAGCCACAGCCGAGCCCGAAGCAGGCGGCGGCGAAGCGGCAGATCCCCCGGCAGCCGCCGCAACCGAAGACCCACAGGACCCCCGACAACCCCGCCGCGCTCACCTCCCCCGACCGCGAGCGCCTCCTCAACGGCACGCACCACGACCCGCACGCCGTACTCGGCGCACACCCGCTGCCGGACGGGAAGGACGGCGCGGCTTGCGTAGCACTCCGCGTCCTGCGCCCGTACGCCCGCAAGGTCACGGCCCTCACCGAAGACGGCGTACGCACCGAACTCCACAACGACGGCGAGGGCTTCTTCTCAGGCTTGCTTCCCCTCGGGCACCCGCCGGAGTACCACCTTCGGATCGCGTACGACCGGACAACCCCGGACACCCACGACCCGTACCGCTTCCTGCCCGCACTCGGCGACTTCGACCTGCACCTGATCAGCGAGGGCAGGCACGAGGAGCTGTGGCAGGTGCTTGGCGCGCACCCGATGACCCACCAGGGCGTGGCGGGCACCCGCTTCACGGTCTGGGCGCCGAACGCGCGCGGCGTGCGCGTGGTCGGGAACTTCAACTACTGGGACGGCACGGGCTTTCCGCTGCGCTCGCTCGGCGGCAGCGGCGTATGGGAACTGTTCGTGCCGGACCTGGGCGAGGGCGAGCTGTACAAGTTCGAGATCACCACGCCGGAGGGCCACCGCACGCTGCGCGCGGACCCGATGGCACGGCGAACCGAGGTCCCCCCGGCGAACGCGTCGATCGTCCACGTCTCGCACCACACCTGGCGGGACGGCGAGTGGATGGCACGGCGGGCCGCGCACCCGGGCCCCCACGAGGCCCCGTTCTCGGTCTACGAGGTACACCTGCCGTCCTGGCGCCCCGGCCTGACGTACCGCGACCTGGCGGCCCAACTACCGTCCTACGTAAAGGACTTGGGCTTCACGCATGTGGAGCTGATGCCGGTGGCGGAGCACCCCTTCGGCGGCTCGTGGGGCTACCAGGTGACCGGGTTCTACGCGCCCACGGCCCGCCTGGGCACGCCGGACGACTTCAAGTACCTGGTGGACGCGTTGCACCGGGCGGGCATCGGTGTCCTGATGGACTGGGTCCCGGCGCACTTTCCGCGCGACGACTGGGCGTTGGCCGCATTCGACGGACGTCCGCTGTACGAGCCCGAGGACCCGGCGCGGGCCGCGCACCCCGACTGGGGAACCCTGGAGTTCGATCACGGGCGGACGGAGGTCCGCAACTTCCTGGTGGCGAACGCGGTGTACTGGTGCGAGGAGTTCCACCTGGACGGCCTCAGGGTGGACGCCGTGGCGTCGATGCTCTACCTCGACTACTCGCGCGAGGAGGGCCAGTGGACGCCCAACGAACACGGCGGCCGCGAGAACCTGGACGCGGTGGCGTTCCTTCAGGAGATGAACGCCACCGTGTACCGCCGCGTACCGGGCGTGGTGACGATCGCGGAGGAGTCCACGGCCTGGGACGGCGTCACCCGGGCGACCCACCACACCGGACCCAGCGGCCTCGGCGGCCTCGGCTTCGGTCTGAAGTGGAACATGGGCTGGATGCACGACTCGCTCTCCTACATGGCGAAGGCCCCGATCCACCGGCGGCACCACCACCACGAGATGACGTTCTCGATGGTGTACGCGTACAGCGAGAACTACGTCCTGCCGATCTCCCACGACGAGGTGGTGCACGGCAAGCGCGCCCTGGTCTCGAAGATGCCCGGCGACTGGTGGCAGCGCCGCGCCGACCACCGCGCCTACCTGGCCTTCATGTGGTCCCACCCCGGCAAGCAACTCCTCTTTATGGGCCAGGAGTTCGCCCAGGGCTCGGAGTGGTCCGAGGCCCACGGCCCCGACTGGTGGCTCCTCGACCCGTCGTACGCGGCCGAGCCCGACCACCGAGGCGTACGCGACCTCGTCCGCGACCTGAACACGACGTACGCGGCAGAACCGGCCCTCTGGCAACGGGACACGGACCCTGCGGGCTTCGCCTGGATCACGGAAACGGAGACCGACGAGGGCCTGAATGTCCTCGCGTTCCTCCGCTACGGCGCGGAGGGCACGCCCCCACTCCTGTCGATCAGCAACTTCTCCCCGATGGTCCGGCACGGCTACCGCCTGGGCGTACCGGACGAGATCCCCGCCTGGCGCGAACTCCTCAACACGGACGCCCTCCACTACGGCGGCAGCGGCATCACCAACCCCTCGGGCCCTCTGAAATCTGACCCGATCCCCAGCCACGGCCACCCGAGCAGCCTGCATCTGACCCTGCCGCCTCTGGCGACGGTGTGGCTGCGCCCGGCGTAGGCAGCGTCGTCACTCCCCCATCCCGGCCGGAAGCCGCCCCGAGTACAGCACCCCCAACCCCTGTGTGGCCCGGGTCAGGGCCACGTACAGGTCGCTGGTCTGGAAGGCGGCGGGTTCGACGACGAGGACCTTGTCGAATTCGAGGCCCTTGGACTGGCGGGCGTCAAGCAGGACCACCTGGTGGGTGAGGTCGGGTTCGGCTCCGGCCGTGACGCCGTCGAGGTGGGCCGCGAGGGGCTCGTGCAGGTCGCGGGGGGCGATGACCGCGAGGCGGCCCTCCTCGGGGAGTTCGCGGGTCACCGCGGTCGCTACCGCTGACGGGAGGTCGCTGGTGTGCTGGAGCCAGGGGCGTACGCCCGTCGAGCGGACCGAGCTCGGGGGCTCGAAAGTCGGGTCCGCCGAAGACGCAGCCTTCACCACGCCTGCCGCCAGGTCCATGATCTCGGCTGGTGTGCGGTAGTTGACGCCCAGGCGGGTCAGCTCCCAGCGGTCCTCCACATACGGAGCCAGGATGTCCGCCCAGGAGCCGACGCCCGCCTCGGCGCCGGTCTGCGCCGGGTCGCCGACCAGGGTCATCGAGCGGGTCGGGATGCGGCGCATCAGGAGGCGCCAGGCCATAGGGGACAACTCTTGCGCCTCGTCGACGATGACGTGGCCGAAGGCCCAGGTGCGGTCGGCCGCCGCGCGTTCGGCCGCCGTTCGGTGGTCGGCCTCCTCGTGGCGCTCCGCCATCCGCTCCGCGTCGATGATGTCGTGGGCCGACAGGACCTCGGAAGCGGCGTCGTCGCCGCTACGGGCGGCATTCTCCTCCTTGTCCTCGAACTCGTAGGTACGCGAGGCGTACGACACGTCCAGGACGCCCTGCGCGTACTCGATCTGCCGCTGCCGCTCCGCCTCCTTCGCGGCCCGCTCGGCCGAGTCGTCCACGCCGAGCAGCTCCGCCGCCTCGTCCAGGAGCGGGATGTCCGCCTCCGTCCAGGGCGCACCGGGCTCGCGGCGGATGGCCTTCGCGGCGTCGTCCGATACGTAACCGACCGGGTCCGCGAGGAACTCGCTGACCAGGCCCTCCGGGGTCAGCGGCGGCCACAGCGTGTCGATGGCCGCGTGCACCTCGGTGCTCATGGCGATCTCCTTGCCGAGCTGCGCGACATCGTCCGCGCCGAGCAGGTTCGGCCCGCCGTACGGGTCCGCGCCGAGCCGCTCCACCAGCTGGTCGGTGAGCGCGTCGATGAGGTGGAACACGAAGTACGGGCGGGCCAGGTTGTGCGGAAGGCGGGTCTCGCGCGCCCGGGCCCGGGCGTCCTCCGCCATGGCCCGCTCCAGGTAGAGCGTGCCGTCGTCGTGGTCGATCTCCAGGTACGGGTCGGGGACGGACTGCCGGTCCCGTACCGCCTCGGCGAGTACCTCCGCCATCTCCGCCCGGCCCTTCACCGCGGCCGCGTCAGGAGTGTCGGCGCCCTTCGCGTGGACGCCCGGATAGAGCTCCCCCACGGTGGCGAGCAGCACCCCGGTCTCGCCGAGCGACGGCAGCACCTCGCCGATGTAGCCGAGGAACGCCGGGTTGGGGCCGACGATCAGGACGGCCCGCTTGGCCAGCAACTCCCGCTGTGCGTAGAGGAGATACGCGGCGCGGTGCAGCGCGACGGCCGTCTTGCCGGTGCCCGGGCCGCCCTCGACGACCATCACGCCCTGGTGCGGGGCGCGGATGATGCGGTCCTGCTCGGCCTGGATGGTCTGCACGATGTCGCCCATGCGGCCGGTACGGGCCGCGTTCAGGGCGGCGAGCAGCACCGCGTCGGCGTTGTGGTCCTCGAAGCCGGTACGCGTCTCGTCCGTCAGGTCGAGGATCTCGTCCTGCAGCGCGGTGACCGTACGGCCCTCGGTGGTGAGGTGGCGGCGGCGCCGGATGCCCATCGGGGTGTGGCCGGTCGCGAGGTAGAAGGGCCTCGCCACCGGGGCGCGCCAGTCGATCAGGAGCGGGGTGCGGGCCGTGTCGCCCGCGCGGATTCCGATACGGCCGATGTGGTGGTGGTCGACACCGTCGGAGTTCGGCTCCGAGAGATCAATTCGGCCGAAGCAGAGACCGGACTCGACAGCATTCAGCTCGGCCGCGCTGCGGACCCGTTCGTCGGCCGTGATATCCCGCTCCAGCTTGGCCTGCATACCGTTTCCCAGCTGGGCCAACGCGGAGCGTGCGGCGGCCTCGCGCTCCGCCCGCAGCTCGTCGAGGCGGGCGTAGAGGCGATCGACGAATTGCTGCTCCCGGCGCAATTCAGCCGATTCAACAGATTCCCCGGTTGACAATTCGACTCCTTGTGGGATACCGTGTTTCTAGTTGAGCCAGATGAGCCCCCAAAAGGGGCTTTTTCTATGCCCGCACAGAAACACTCAATATACCAAGTCGAATACCCCGACCGTCAAACGGCCGGGGTATTTTTCTTTACCGGGAGACAGCTGGTTTCAGAGGACGTCCGCCAGCTCCTCCAGGAGCTTCCGCTTCGGGCGCGCGCCCACCAGCGACTTCACCGGCTCGCCGCCGCGGAACACCAGGAGCGTCGGGGTCGCCATGACCTTGTGGGCGATCGTCGTCTCCGGGCTGCTGTCCACATCGAGCCGTACGACCTTCAGCCGCTCGCCCTCCTCCCGCGCGATCTCCGCCAGGACCGGCGCCAACTGGCGGCACGGGCCGCACCACACCGCCGTGAACTGCACGAGCACCGGGCGGTCGGTGACGCCGAGGACCTCCTGTGCGAAGTCCGCGTCGGTCACCTCGGGCAGGTCTGTCGCCTTTACCGTCACTGTTCTTCCCCCTCCGGGCTGGTTCCCCATGGGTCGGTCATCAGTGCGCATCGGGGCGCCGCCGCCCCGTCGTACGCCTCGTCCGCGAGCTGAGTCATCGCCCGCTCGGCGCGCGCGAGTTGGGCGCCCACCTGAGCCCGTACGGTCGTCAACTCCCCGATCAGAGCGTCGAGTTCGGCCACCTTGCGGCGGTAGACCGCGAGCGAGGCCGGGCACGAGTCGCCCTCCGGGTGGCCGGCGCGCAGGCACTCCACGAACGGCCTGGTCTCCTCCAGGTCGAAGCCGAAGTCCTGGAGCGTCCGGATCTGCCGGAGCAGCCGCAGGTCGGATTCGTCGTACGTGCGGTAGCCGTTGCTGCCGCGGCGTGCGGGCAGCAGGCCGCGTGACTCGTAGTAGCGGAGCGTGCGCGTGGTGGTTCCGGCCCGTTCCGCGAGTTCGCCGATGCGCATACGAAGGACGGTAATCCTTGACGCCGGCGTCAAGGCCAGTCGGTGTCGGTGTCGGTGGCGGGCCCGGCGAGCTCCGCGAGGACCGCCGCGTGGTCCGACGGCCACACGCCGTCCGGGCCCACCGGCCCGTGCCCGGCCCGCCGTACCGACAGGACCCGGCCCAGACCGTCCGGGCCGGTCTGTCCGACGTGCACGTAGTCGATGCGGACGGGCGGCGAGAAGGTCGCCGCGACATACGGGTTCTCCGGGTCCCAGGTCGCCGAGGGCGCCGCCGGATCGGCGTACTCCCAGGCGTCGAGCAGCAGCTGGCCGGGGACGACGGGGGCGCTGCGGTAGCCGCCGAGGAGCCGGATCTCGTCGGAGTCGGGCCAGGCGTTGAAGTCGCCCGTGAGTACCGGCGGGAAGGCCGAGGCGCCCCGGCGCTCCGCGACGAACTCCGCGATCGCGGCGACCTGTTGGCAGCGGATCGCGGACCCGGTGACCGACGCCGTGAGATGGGCCGAGAAGAACGGCACCGGGTGGCCGGGGGCGTCGAGCAGCGCGTACAGGGCGAGCCGCCCGTCGTCCTCGGTGCCCACAGCGCCGTTGACGTATCGCGGCACCGGGAGCCGGAGCACCGCGCGGTCGAGGACCGGCCAGCGGCTGAGCACCGCGTTGCCGACGTCGACCGCACGGTCCGGGGCGTCGGCGGGCAGGCGGCGGCGCCACGGCTCCGGGGCCTCGGAGGCGGCCCAGGTCCAGTGCATGCCGAGCTCGGCGGCGAGCCACTCGGCCAGGTTCTCGCCACCCGGGCCCTGCGTGGCCCACACCTCTTGCAGGCCCACCACGTCCGGGCGCAGCTCGCGCAGCACCTCGAGGATGGCCGTCCTGCGCTGCTCCCAGGGGCCGAACCGCCACCACACATTCCACGTCAGTACGCGCATGCCTCATGCCTATCGCAGCGCCGCGTACGACTCCCGCAGCGCCGCGTCCAGGGCCTGTGTCGGAGTGCCGTGTACCGCGCCCTGACCGCCGCGTCCAGGTTTGGGTGGTCCAGTCCCTCATCCGGACGAAGTGGGTGCCTTGGGCACATGATGGGGGGCCGCGCTGCGCAGTGTGCCGATGTGACAGTGATAACCGCGACGCGTGATGCGGCCGCCGCGGCTGCCGCGGCGCTCTTTACCGCGCTGCTGCTCGGCCCCGCCGCGGAGGCCGCTGAGCCCTCGGCCGCCTCGGCCGCCCCCGCCGTCTCCGCCACCTCCGCCGTCCCTCCTCCCGCCACCGTCTCCATGGCCAACGGGCGTGCGCCCGCCGACAGTTGTGCGTACTCCGATACCGATCTGCCGCTCGACGAGCTCGGGCGGCTTGCCCGGTCCGGGGACGTGGGCGAGGCCGTACGCCGCGCCTGCCGCCGCGAGCCACCACCCCGGACTCCGGAGCCGCCACCTCCGCCCCCTCCCCCGCCGCCGACGAGCACGTCGGCTCCCGCTCCCGTCGCCCCAGCGCCGCGACCGCGCCCCGAGCCGCCCTCGTCGAGCCCGAGCCCGAGTCCTTCCTCGTCTGCGTCCCCGCGCGCGGCCGCCGAGCCCACGCCGTCGTTCTTCCCGCCGCCCCCGCGTGCGCGCCCACGGCAGTCCGACGAGCCCGGGCACTCACCGGTCACCCGGACGCTGCTCCTCGTCGCCCCGGCCGTGGTCGCCGCCGCGTTCGGCGCCGCGGGCGCATCCGGCTCCGGTGCCGCGGCAACGGGCGGCCGAGCGGGCGGCCCCTCCGCGTAACCCCGCCACAGCCACCACGCACAGTCTCAACTCACCCTGAAGGGAACTCCCTTGAGCAACTGGCTCGTGCTCGGCCTCGCCATGGCCGCCGCCGTCGCCGTCGTCGTGTTCACCGCGCTCGTGCGGGACCGCCGCGCCCGGAACAACGACACCAGTGAGACACCCGACGTCATCGAGTACATGACGATGATGATCGGCGTGGTCTACGCGATCGTCCTCGGCCTGGCCATCGCCGGGGTCTGGGAGGGGCGCGCGGCCGCCGAGGACACCGCCCGCGCCGAGGCCTTCGCGCTGCACGAACTCCGCGAGCGCGCCTCCGACTTCCCCGCCGCCACGGCCGACCGGATCCGCTCCGGCGTCGATGCCTACGTCCACCACGCGGTCGCCAAGGAGTGGCCCGTGTACACCGAAACCGGGGAGCTCACCGCCCGCGGCGACCGGCTCCTCACCGACGTACGCCGCACCATCCTGGCCCACCAGCCGCGCACCGACGGCGAGAGCCGTGCCTCGTACGCCCTCACCGACCAGCTCACGGCGGCCGCCGAGGCGCGCAACACGCGCTCCCTGGAGTCCGGTTCGACGCTCGGCCCGCTGGTCTGGTTCGGCCTGGTCACGGGGGGACTCGTCAGCATCGGCATGCTCTTCGCCCTGCAACTGAGGCGCTCCGCCCGCGAACTCGTCCTCGCGGGCGTGTTCACCTCGCTGATCGCATTCCTGCTGTTCCTGGTCTGGCAGTTCGACTCCCCCGTGGCGCGGGACGTGGAGGGCCTGACCGAACCGTTCACGGCACTGTTCCCACAGGCGGCGGGCGGCTAGGCAAGGCGACGCCTCGCTGTCATCCGCCCACACACACCTCTGCCCCTTGTCCGGAGTGCTCGGACAAGGGGCAGAGAGGTGCGGAAGGCCGCCGCTCAGCGGTTGATGCAGAGGTTGCCGAGGGCGGGGTTGGCAGCCGCGATGACGTTGACGGTGTTACCGCACACGTTGACCGGCACGTGCGCGGGAACCAGGACCACATTGCCTGAGAGGACTCCTGGGGAGCCCACCGCGTAACCCTTCCCTTCGGCGTCGGCAGCCGCGTTGCCCGCTCCTGCCAGAGCCGCGCTGCCCGCCAGGGCAATGGCGGCCAATACGGTACGTACGCGCATTGCGTCCTCCTTTATGTAGCAGTGATCGCAGGATCACCTGAAGGATGCACGCGAGGTCAATCGACGTACCGCCCGCTCCCTCAACGGCCGCCAGAGTTCACGCGTTCGGCCGATTCAGCTTGCGCTTCAGCTTCTTGCCCGACGGGGACTCGTCCAGGGTCTTCCACAGCTTTCCGGAGCTGAGTGAGGTGTAGACGCCGGGTGCGCCCTGGCCGCCGCAGCCGTCGCCGTACGAGACGACGCCGATCAGGAGCGGGGCCTCACGCCCGGGCACCTTGCGGAGGATGGGCCCGCCACTGTCCCCCTGGCAGGAGTCCTTGCCCTCAACTCCCGCGCAGAAGTTGACCTTTGCTTCGTACTCCTTGTAGCTGGTCGCGCACTCGGCGTGCGAGAGGATCGGCACCTTGACCTCGCGCAGCCGGTCCGGGGTGTGCTGCAGTTCGGTGTCCGTGTTGCCCCAGCCCGCCACGGTGGCCTTCTGGCCGGGGCGGAGCAGGGAGTCCGTGCCCGGCGTCGGCATGCCGACCGCCGAGATGCCCTTGACCGGCTTCGCCAGCATCAGGAAGGCCACGTCGTACGCTTCCTGGCCCTTGGCGTAGCGGGGGTGGACGACCACGCCGTCCTCCGCGAGGTTGCGTATCTGGCCCTGCTTCGAGGACAGGACCGTGCGGCCGACGGCGACCTGGAGGTCCTTGGCCTTGGCGCCCTCGACGCAGTGCGCGGCGGTCGCGACCACGTCCGGGGCGACCAGGCTGCCGCCGCAGAACTGGCGGTCGAGGGCGCTGCCCTTGCCCTTGGCCAGGACGGCGGTCATGAACGGGTAGGCGTCGTTGGACACTTCGGTGCCACCGATGATCGCGTGCGCGGCAGGCGCGCTGGTGGCGACCATGCCGAGTGCGGCGGCGGTGGCGGCGAGACCGGCGGCAAGGCGCGTCTTACGGGTGTTCTGTCGATTCATGGGGGGTTACGTCGCTTTCATGCGGCAGGAACTGCGGTAACTGCTGCGCTGTGCGCGCCCTGTCAGAGGGGGATTTCAGGGCCCGGGTTCCGGGCGCGCCGCCAACTCGCCCACGGAGAAGCCCGGTTCGCGTCCGATCGCGTTTATCACATACCGCCGCGTTCCTGACATGCCACCACGTTCCTGACATACGAGAGGCGGGCCGCTGCTTGAGCGGCCCGCCTCTCGTACGCTGTGTCGTCCGTCAGACGGACACCTTCTGCTTGTCGCCGCCACCCGGCTGTTCCGGAACCGTGGCCTTCGCTTCTTCCGCGTCGCCGTCGCCGTCGGCGGGTGCGTGGTCGTCGACCAGGGTCTTCTCGTCGAACGGGAACCGGCCCGCAAGGACCTCCGAGACGCGCTCCTTGTCGATCTCCTTCGTCCAGGTGCCCACGAGCACCGTCGCCACCGCGTTGCCCGCGAAGTTCGTCAGGGCGCGGGCCTCGCTCATGAAGCGGTCGATGCCGACGATCAGGCCGACGCCGTCGACCAGGTCGGGGCGGTGCGACTGGAGGCCGCCCGCGAGCGTGGCCAGACCGGCACCGGTGACGCCCGCCGCGCCCTTCGACGCGATGACCATGAAGATCAGGAGAGAGATCTGCTCGCCGAGCGAGAGCGGGTTGCCCATCGCCTCGGCCACGAAGAGCGACGCCATGGTCAGGTAGATCGCCGTGCCGTCCAGGTTGAACGAGTAGCCCGTCGGGACCGTGATGCCGGTGACCGGCTTGCTCACGCCCAGGTGCTCCATCTTCGCGATCAGGCGCGGCAGCGCCGACTCCGAGGACGAGGTCGACAGGATCAGCAGGAACTCGCGGCCCAGGTACTTCAGGAGCGAGAAGATGTTGATGCCCGTGAAGACCTTCAGGAGCGTGCCGAGCACCACGAAGACGAAGATCAGGCACGTCACGTAGAAGCCGATCATGATGACCGCGAGGGACTTCAGCGCGTCCAGGCCGGTCTCGCCGACCACCGCCGCGATCGCGCCGAACGCACCCACCGGAGCGACCCACATGATCATGCCGAGGATGCGGAACACCAGGCGCTGGATGTGCCCGATGCCGCGGATGATCGGCTCACCCGAGGAGCCCATGGCCTGCAGCGCGAAGCCGCAGAGGAGCGCTACGAGCAGGGTCGGCAGGACACTCTCCGCCGTGAACGCCGCGACCAGCGTCTTCGGGATGATGCCGAGCAGGAAGTCGGTCGTCGACGCCGAGGCGCCCTCCGCCTGAGCCTCGCCCTCGCCGCGTACCGCCTCGGTGAGGTGCAGGCCCTGGCCCGGCTCCAGGATGTTGCCGACGACCAGGCCGATCGCGAGGGCGACGGTCGACATCACCATGAAGTAGCCGAGCGCAAGGCCGCCCACCGCACCGACCTTCGCGGCCTTACGGACCGAGCCGACACCGAGCACGATCGTGCAGAAGATGATGGGCGAAATCATCATCTTGATCAGGCTCACGAAGCCGGAGCCGAGCGGCTTCAGCTCGACGGCGACACCGGGTGCGGCGAAGCCGACCGCGATGCCGAGAAGCACCGCCGCGATCACGGCGATGTAGAGATAATGGGTCCTGTCGCGTCTGGCGGCCACAGTGCCTCCTTGATCACGGTTACGGCCCGCGTCCCGTACGGCCCGACCTGAGGTACACCTCCGCCCCTGCCGAGCCCGGGTATGCGGCTCGGCTGCGGCTCGCCCACGGCTCTTCGTGCGGCTCCCGGCGTGGCGGCGGTTGCGGAGAATATCCGTCACGGCCGTGACCCGGGTCACCCTTACGTTCATTTAGTTCTCACTTATACGTGCAGGCACACTGGCTGCATGCACACCCCGCACCGGGTGCCCCATGTGCCCCGGCCCCGCAGCCTCGCCGGCCAGCTCTTCGCGATGCAGGTCGTCCTGGTCGCGGTGGTCGTCGCCGGGTGTGCGGTCTTCGCGTACCTCGTCGCGCACCGGCAGGCCGAACAGGCCGCCGCCCGCCAGGCCACCGCCACCGCCCGCGCCGTGGCCGTCTCCCCCTCCGTGCGCGCCGCGATCCGGAGCGAGGATCCGACGGCCACCCTCCAGCCGTACGCCGAGGAGGTCCGCAGGACCACCGGCGTCGACTTCGTCACGATCATGAACCCGGACGGGGTGCGCTGGACCCACCCCGACCCCAGCCGGATCGGGCACGAGTTTCTCGGCCACATCGGGCCCGCACTCGGCGGCCGGACCTTCACCGAGCAGTACACCGGGACGCTCGGACCCTCCATGCGGGCCGTGACCCCGATCCGGGACGGCGGCACGGACCGCGCGGGCGACGACGGGCGGATCGTCGGCCTGGTCAGCGCCGGGATCACCATCGAGGAGATCTCCGCGCAGGTGCAAAAGCAGCTCGCCGGGCTCTTCGGCTTCGCGGCCGCGGCGCTCGCGCTCGGCGGGCTCGGGACGTACGTCATCAACGCCCGGCTCCGCCGCCACACCCACGGCATGAACGCGGCCGAGCTGAGCCGGGTGCACGACTACCACCAGGCCGCACTGCACGCCGTGCGCGAGGGGCTGCTCATGCTCGACGGGCAGCGGCGGATCGCGCTGATCAACGACGGGGCGCGGGAGCTCCTCGGCGTACCGCGGGCCGTCGGGGACGAGGACGCCGTCATCGGGCGGAACGTCGCCGAACTCGGCCTGCCGAAGCCGCTGACCGGAGCGCTGCTCGCCTCCGAGCCGCGGGTCGACGAGGTGCATCTGACCGCGGACCGGGTGGTCGTCGTGAACACCTCCCCGGTCTCCGGCGGCGAGCGCCGCGGCACCGTCGTCACACTCCGCGACCACACCGAACTCCAGGCGCTGACCGGCGAGTTGAACCACGAGCGCGGCTTCACGCAGGCGCTCCGCTCGCAGGCCCACGAGGCGGCCAACCGGCTGCACACCGTCGTCTCGCTGATCGAGCTGGGGCGGGCCGACGAGGCCGTGGAGTTCGCGACGGCGGAGCTCGAACTGGCCCAGGCGCTCACCGACCAGGTGGTCGCGGCGGTCACCGAGCCGGTGCTCGCCGCGCTGCTCCTGGGCAAGGCGGCGCAGGCCAACGAGCACGGCGTCGAGCTGGTGGTGTCCCCGGACAGTCGGATCGACGACGGGGTGCTCCCGCAGTCCCTGCCCGCCCGGGACCTGGTGACGGTCCTCGGCAATCTGATCGACAACGCGGTGGAGGCGGTGACCGGGCTGCCGGGCGCCCGGGTGACCGTGACCGCGCGGGGGCCTGTGTCGGAAGTCCCGTCGTCCGCCCGGAGGGCGGGCCCCGCGGCGTCCGGTGCGTGCGATCGCAAGGCGGAGGGTCGCCCCGATACTGGATGTATCGGGGTGTGCCCGACAACGCAGCGAGCGTGCGTGCCGGGCGTCGCGGGGCAGGCGGGACTTCCGACACAGGCCCCCGCCACCTGTGACGAACTTCTGGTCCGCGTCGCCGATACAGGTGAGGGCGTGCCGGACGATGCCGATATCTTCGCCCGCGGCTGGTCCACCAAGCCGGGCAGCCGCGGCATCGGGCTCGCCCTCGTACGGCAGACGGTGCGGCGGCACGGCGGGGAGGTCACGGTGGGCGCGGCGGACGACGGGGGCGCGGAGTTCACGGTGCGGCTGCCACTGCACCAGAACGACCAGGCTGAGGGAGCCCCCGTATGACCGAGCCGGACGCCGTCCAGAAAGAAATCCGCGTACTCGTCGTCGAAGACGACCCCGTAGCCGCCGACGCCCACGTCCTGTACGTCAACCGCGTCCCCGGCTTCCGGGCCGTCGGCAAGGCGCACTCCGGGGCCGAGGCGCGCCGCGCGCTCGACCGCACCCAGGTCGACCTGCTCCTTCTCGACCTCTACCTGCCGGACGGGCACGGCCTGAAGCTGGCCCGCTCGCTGCGGGCCGTCGGACACCGGGCGGACGTCATCGCGGTGACCTCGGCGCGCGATCTCACGGTGGTACGGGAGGGCGTCTCGCTCGGCGTGGTGCAGTACGTGCTCAAGCCGTTCACCTTCGCCACGCTCCGGGACCGCCTGCTGCGGTACGCCGAGTTCCGTACGACCGCCGGGGAGGCCGCGGGCCAGGAGGAGGTCGACCGCACCCTGGCGGCGCTGCGCTCCCCCGGACCGGCCGCGCTGCCGAAGGGCCTGAGCGCGCCCACCCTGGAGCGGATCGTCAACTGCCTGCGCGAGTCGCCCGACGGCCTGACCGCCGCCACCGCCGCCGAGACGGCGGGCCTCGCCCGGATCACCGCCCGCCGCTACCTGGAGCACCTGGTCGACACCGGCCGCGCGGCCCGCAGCCCGCAGTACGGCCAAGTGGGCCGCCCGGAGCTGCACTACCGCTGGCTGGGCAACCTCATGCAAGGACATTGACCAGCCCATGAGCGGACGCTTACGTTCGCCGGGCAGCCATCGCAGGCTCACCGGAGGTCGTGCCGTGCCCATGCCCATGCGTACGCCCCTGCTCCTCGGCGCCGCAGCCCTGCTCACCGCCGCGTCGCTGACCGCCTGCGGCGGCGGGTCCGGGGGTGACCCGGATGTCGTGAAGGTCTCCTACAAGCAGTCCACGGACAACTCGATCCGGGTGATGGACAAGTATCTGGCAAAGATGGCGAAGCAGTTCGAGAAGGACCACCCGGGCAAGAAGATCGAGCTCGTGCCGATCAAGGCGGCCGACGCCGACTACTACACCAAGCTCCAGCAGATGCTGCGCTCCCCGAAGACCGCGCCCGACCTGGTCTACGAGGACACCTTCCTCATCAACTCCGATATCACCAGCGGGTACTTGACGCCCCTCGACCCGTATCTGAACAAGTGGAAGGACTGGGACCGGTTCATCGATACGGCGAAGTCCGCGGCGAAGGCCCAGGACGGCAAGACGTACGGCGTACCGGACGGCACCGACACCCGCGGCCTCTGGTTCGACAAGGACATCTTCGAGAAGGCCGGGCTGCCCGCCGATTGGCAGCCGAAGAACTGGAACGAGATCCTCGACGCCGCCCGCACCATCAAGAAGAAGGTCCCCGGCGTCATCCCGCTGAACGTCTACACCGGTAAGCCCGGCGGCGAGACCTCCACCATGCAGGGCTTCGAGATGCTGCTGTACGGCACGGGCACGGATCCGCTGTACGACACGGCGCAGCAGAAGTGGGTCGCGGGCGGCAAGGGCTTCAAGGACTCCCTCAAGTTCGTGGAGACCGTCTACCAGGAGAAGCTCGGCCCGCCCGTCGAGGACGCCCTCGACCCGAACCTCGCGACCCGGGTGCGCGGCGAGCTGATGCCCAAGGGCAAGCTCGGCATCAACCTCGACGGCTCGTGGCTGCCGCAGGACTGGCTGCCCGGCTCCGGGCACGAATGGCCGCAGTGGTCCGAGGAGTTGGGCCTCGCGGCGATGCCGACGCAGCACGGCCAGAAGCCCGGCAAGGTCAGCATGTCCGGCGGCTGGACCTGGGCGATCCCGTCGAAGGCGGCCAACCCCGACCTGGCCTTCGAGTTCATCAAGACCATGCAGACCAAGAAGAACGCCCAGGACTGGTACGTCCGCAACTCCGGAATCGCCGTGCGCGAGGACGTCGCCGACGACCCCGCGTACGCGAAGGCGCAGCCCGGCACCGCGTTCTTCACGGATCTGGTGCGGTACACCCACTACCGGCCCGCCTACCCGGCGTACCCGAAGGTGTCCACGGCGATCCAGGAGGCGATGGAGCTGGTCACGACCGGGGACGGCAGCGTCGCCGAGGCGGCCAAGGCGTACGACGAAGAGCTCGGGTCGATCACGGACGGCGCGGTGACGCGGAAGTGAGGCGTTCCCTCACCCGGTTCCTGCCCCTGTCCCCCACGGTCCTGCTCCTGCTGCTGTTCCTGGCGGGACCGATCGGCTACTGCGTCTATATCGCCTTCACGGACCTCCAGTTGACCGGCCAGGCCGAGTCGTCCTTCGTCGGCCTGGAGAACTTCACCGCGGCGTTCAGGGACGCGGACTTCCGTAACGCGGTCTGGATGACGCTGGTCTTCACGGTCGTCTCGGCGCTGATCGGGCAGAACACCCTGGGCCTTGCCCTGGCCTCCCTGATGCAGCGGGCCTCGCGCCCGGTGCGCACCCTGACCGGCAGTGTGGTGGTGACGGCCTGGGTGCTCCCGGAGGTGGTGGCGGGCTTCCTGCTGTACGCGTTCTTCCGCCGCGAGGGCACCCTGAACGCGATCCTGGACTGGCTGCACCTGCCGTCCCAGAACTGGCTGTACACGCTGCCGATCCTGGCGGTGTCGTTCGCCAACGTGTGGCGCGGCACGGCGTTCTCGATGCTCGTCTACTCGGCGGCGCTCAAGGAGATCCCGTCGGAGGTCACGGAGGCGGCGCAGGTCGACGGGGCGGGCGGCTGGCGGCGCCTGTGGCACATCACGCTGCCGATGATCCGCCGTTCCATCGGCACCAACCTGATGCTGATCACCCTGCAGACGCTCTCCGTCTTCGGCCTGATCTGGGTGATGACGCGCGGCGGCCCGGGCAACCGGAGCCAGACGCTGCCGCTCTATATGTACGAACAGGCATTCCAGAACAGCATGATCGGGTACGCGACGGCGGTGGCGCTGCTCCTGCTCGTGGTCGGCTCGCTCTTCTCGTTGGTGTACCTGCGCCTGCTGCGAACGGAGGTCTGAGCCGGTGCCGGCCAAGTCCACCTCGCGCCGCCTGGCCGCCGACGCGGCCCTGCTCGCCGTGGCCGCGGCGTTCGTCCTGCCCCTGGCCTGGCTGGTGTTCTCCTCCCTCGACGCGGGGGCGACGCTGCGCGTACGGCCCCCGGCGGAGCCCACCCTCGCCAACTTCGACGCGGTCCTTCAGCCGGACATCACGTTCCGCCCGCTGCTCAACAGCCTGCTCCTGTGCGGCGGCGCGACGCTCCTGACGGTCGCGAGCGCGGCCCTGGCGGCGTACCCGCTGTCCCGCTACCGCTCGCGGCTCACCCGCCCGTTCCTCCTGACGATCCTCTTCGCGACCTGTCTGCCCATTACGGCGATCATGGTCCCGGTGTACGCGCTCTTCGTGCAGGTCGAACTGATCGACACCATGCACGGCACGATCTTCTTCTTCGCGGCGTCCCAGCTGCCGTTCGCCGTCTGGCTGATGAAGAACTTCATGGACGGCGTCCCGCAGGGCCTGGAGGAGGCCGCCTGGACGGACGGCGCTTCCCCGTTCCAGTCCCTGTTGCGCGTGGTGCTGCCGCTGATGGGGCCGGGCATCGGGGTCGTCACGGTCTATTCGTTCGTGATGATGTGGGGCAATTTCTTCGTCCCGTTCATGCTGCTGCTCTCCCCGGAGCAGCTGCCCGCCTCGGTCAGCATCAACGACTTCTTCGGCAACAAGGGCACCGTCGTCTACGGCCAGCTCGCCGCGTTCTCCGTGCTCTATTCGACCCCGGTGGTGATCCTCTACGTTCTGGTGTCGAGGAAATTCGGCGGCGGCTTCGCTCTGAGCGGCGCTGTCAAGGGGTAGAACTGTGGCGGTTGTGTGTTCCTACAACGGGTGATCACCGTACGATCCCGGCAGAAAGCACGATAGGCGACCAACCAGTAGCCCTCTAGCGTGAGCCCGTGCCTCAGTCCCATCAGTTGCCTCCGTTCAACAACCTCGCCGCCCGCCGGTTGCGGGAGGCGCTGGGCATGACGCCCGGAAATGTCGCTTATGGGATCCAGGCCGCGTACGGACTGGGGCATATCGCGCCCGACACCGTCCTGGCCTGGGAGCGCGGGGACGCCGTCCCGAGTTCCCAGGAACTGACCGCGCTCGCCGGGGCACTGTGGTGCGCGCCCGGCGAACTGCTCGGGGCCGCGACCACACTGCGCGAGCACCGCCTCGCCCGGGGGCTCGCCCCGGAGGACGTGGCGCGGGAGGTGGGCCTCGACCACGACACGTATCTCCGCATGGAGGAGACCGGGAAGTGGCGCGGCAACGACCGGGAGACGCGAGCGCTCGCCGAGGTCCTCGGGCTCTCCCCGCGCGACTTCGCCACCGTGACCGGGCGGGACGAGAAGCTCACCGACTATCTGCGCAGCGCGGTGACCGCGGCCCGCCCCCAGGCGTATCTCAAGCCCGTGGGCAAGCTCCTGCCCATGTCGCCCGAGGCGCTCGAGTACGCGCTCGACCAGCTGCACCGCGACTACCAGTCCCGCATGCTGGCGACGCTCAACTGGGGCGGCACCGCCACGGACGCGGGCAACGCGGGGCGGGAGTTCCTGGACCGGATCCTCGATCATTTCTGGGCACTGGCCCAGGAGAACGACGACTGAAGTTCCTTACTGGGCGAGGCGAAAGCCCCCCGGCCGCGCGGGCTCGCGGGCCGAAGGGCTACCTGCTTCCTGTGACAGGCGGGTCAGAAGACCGATTCGGCCTCGTTCATCCGCGCCTCCGGGACGCGCTTGAGGGTCGTCACCGCGTCGGCGAGCGGGACCATCTCGACCTCGGTGCCCCGCAGCGCGGTCATATACCCGAACTCGCCGCGGTGGGCGGCCTCGACGGCGTGCCAGCCGAAGCGGGTGGCGAGGACGCGGTCGTACGCGGTGGGGGTGCCGCCGCGCTGGACGTGGCCGAGGATGACCGGCCTGGCCTCCTTGCCGAGGCGGTGCTCCAGCTCGTGCGCGAGGGCGGTGCCGATGCCCTTGAACCGCTCGTGGCCGTACTGGTCGATCTCGCCGGTGCCGTAGTCCATGGTGCCCTCGGCCGGGTGCGCGCCCTCGGCGACGCAGATGACCGCGAACTTCTTGCCGCGCGCGAACCGCTCCTCGACCATCTTGACCAGGTCGGCCGGGTCGAAGGGCCGCTCGGGCAGGCAGATGCCGTGGGCGCCGCCGGCCATGCCGGACTCCAGGGCGATCCAGCCCGCGTGCCGGCCCATGACCTCGACGACCATCACGCGCTGGTGCGACTCGGCGGTGGTCTTGAGGCGGTCCATCGCCTCCGTCGCGACCCCGACCGCCGTGTCGAAACCGAAGGTGCGGTCGGTGGCGGAGATGTCGTTGTCGATGGTCTTCGGGACGCCGACCACCGGCATGCCCGCCTCCGAGAGCATCCGGGCCGCGGTGAGCGTGCCCTCGCCACCGATCGGGATGAGCACGTCGATGCCGAGCTGCTTGGTCAGCTCCGGCGCGTTCTGCACGGCCTCCTGGAGGCGGTCCTTCTCAAGCCGGGTGGAGCCGAGGATGGTGCCGCCACGGGCCAGGATGCCGCTGACCCCGGTAAGGTCGAGGGGCCGGTAGTGGCCGTCGAGCAGGCCCTTGTAACCGTCCTCGAAACCGATGACCTGATCGCCGTGGCCCGCGACTGCGCGGTGCACGACCGACCGGATCACTGCGTTCAGTCCGGGGCAGTCGCCCCCTGCGGTGAGGACTCCGATACGCATCGTGCTGTGTCTCCTGCTCGCTAGTCGGACGCGTGAGCCGGTTACCGATTGTTCCATGGGGCCCCCGGGCCTGCTCCCCCACTGACGGGCGCTTTAGCCATACGCAGAGGTATTGTCAAGAGGGCAACGACACCTTAGCGGGTATTTTTGAGCAGGCTTGCCCTGGATGATGCAGGACGTCAACTAACGTTCCTGGACATTCGGGACAGGCCGTCGTTGCGACAGCGACGGCTTACGACAGCGATGGAACGGAGAGCACGCGTGACGCGCAGCGTGTACGTGACCGGGATCGACCGGGGCGACGGCCGCCAGGTCATCGAGCTGGGAGTCATGGAGCTCCTGACCCGTCAGGTCGACCGGGTCGGTGTCTTCCGGCCGCTCGTCCACGACGGCCCCGACCGCCTCTTCGACCTCCTCCGGGCGCGTTACCGCCTGTCGCAGGACGCGGCGAGCGGGTACGGCATGGACTACTACGAGGCTTCCGCCCTCCAGGCCGAGAAGGGCACCGACGAGCTGGTATCGCGGCTCGTCGAGCGCTTCCACCAGGTGGCCCGGGACTACGAGGTGGTCCTCGTGCTCGGCACCGACTTCGCCGACACCCAGCTCCCGGACGAGCTGGCCCTGAACGCCCGGCTCGCCAACGAGTTCGGCGCCTGGGTGCTCCCGGTCGTCGGCGGCCGCGGCCAGACCGCCGAGTCCGTACGGGCCGAGGCGCGCAACGCCTACCGTGCCTACGCCGGGCTCGGCTGCGACGTACTCGCCATGGCGGTGAACCGGGTCGCCGCCGAGGACCGGGCGCTGATCGGCGAGCGCCTGAGCGCCCGCCTGCCCGTGCCCAGCTACGTACTTCCGGACGAGCCCGCGCTCTCGGCGCCCACGGTCGCCCAGGTCACCCACGCCCTGGGGGGCACGGTGCTGCTCGGCGACGACTCCGGACTCGCCCGTGACGCCCTCGACTTCGTCTTCGGCGGCGCCATGCTGCCGAACTTCCTGGGCGCCCTGACCCCGGGCTGCCTGGTGGTGACCCCGGGCGACCGGGCCGACCTGGTGGTGGGCGCGCTCGCCTCGCACAGCGCGGGCACCCCGCCGATAGCGGGCGTCCTGCTCACCCTGGGCGAGCGGCCCAGCGAGGAGATCCTGCGGCTCGCGTCCCGGCTCGCGCCCGGCACCCCGGTGATCTCCGTGCCCGGGAACTCCTTCCCGACGGCGGCCGAACTCTTCGCCCTCGAGGGCAAGTTGAACGCCGCCACGCCGCGCAAGGCGGAGACCGCGCTCGGCCTCTTCGAGCGGCACGTGGACGGCGAGGAACTGCTCGGGCGCCTCGAGGTGTACCGCAGCGACCGGATCACGCCGATGATGTTCGAGCACAAGCTGATCGAGCAGGCCCGCTCCGACCGCCGCCGCGTGGTCCTGCCCGAGGGCACCGAGGAGCGCGTCCTGCGCGCCGCCGATGTGCTGCTCCGCCGCGGCGTCTGCGACCTCACCCTGCTCGGTGACGTCGAGACGATCCGTAAGAAGGCCGCGGACCTCGGCATCAACCTCGCGGAGTCGCAGCTCATCGACCCGCAGACCTCCGAGCTGCGGGAGAAGTTCGCCGAGCAGTACGCGGCGCTGCGCGCCCACAAGGGCGTGACGGTCGAGCTCGCGTACGACGTGGTCTCGGACGTGAACTACTTCGGCACCCTGATGGTGCAGGGCGGGCTCGCGGACGGCATGGTCTCCGGCTCCGTGCACTCCACCGCGGCGACCATCCGGCCCGCCTTCGAGATCATCAAGACGAAGCCGGAGGCGAAGATCGTCTCCTCGGTCTTCTTCATGTGCCTCGCGGACAAGGTCCTCGTGTACGGCGACTGCGCGGTCAACCCGGTCCCGAACGCCGAGCAATTGGCCGACATCTCCGTCCAGTCGGCCACCACGGCCCGGCAGTTCGGCGTGGAGCCGAAGGTCGCGATGCTCTCGTACTCCACGGGTACGTCCGGCTCCGGCGCCGACGTCGACAAGGTCCGCCGGGCCACCGAGCTGGCCCGCGGGGCCCGTCCGGACCTGAAGATCGAGGGCCCGATCCAGTACGACGCCGCCGTGGAGCCCTCCGTCGCCGCCACCAAGCTGCCGGAGTCCGAGGTCGCGGGCCAGGCCACCGTGCTGATCTTCCCGGACCTGAACACCGGCAACAACACATACAAGGCCGTGCAGCGGTCGGCCGGCGCCATCGCGGTCGGCCCGGTCCTCCAGGGTCTGCGCAAGCCGGTGAACGACCTGTCCCGCGGCGCGCTCGTGCAGGACATCGTGAACACCGTGGCCATTACGGCGATCCAGGCCCAGTCGCCCGCCAACTCGTAGACGTAGTAAGTCAGTTGAACCCAACAGAAGGCATCTCCCCCGTGACCTCGACCCGCGTCCTCGTCCTCAACTCCGGCTCCTCGTCGGTGAAGTACCAGCTGCTCGACATGCGGGACAGCTCGCGGCTCGCCGTGGGCCTGGTCGAGCGCATCGGCGAGGAGACCTCCCGCCTCAAGCACACCCCGCTCACGGGCGGCGGAGAGACCCGCGAGCAGAACGGTCCGATCGCCGACCACGAGGCGGCCCTGAAGGCCGTCGCCGAGGAGCTCGCCAAGGACGGCCTCGGCCTGGACTCCCCCGAACTGGCCGCCATCGGGCACCGCGTGGTGCACGGCGGCCGGAAGTTCACCAGGCCGACCGTGATCGACGACGAGGTGCTCGCCGAGATCGAGCGCCTGGTCCCGGTCGCCCCGCTGCACAACCCGGCCAACATCACCGGCATCAAGGTGGCCCGCGAGCTGCGCCCCGATCTGCCGCAGGTCGCGGTCTTCGACACCGCCTTCCACACCACGATGCCGGAGTACGCGGCCCGCTACGCGATCGACGTCGAGACCGCCGACGCGCACCGCATCCGGCGCTACGGCTTCCACGGCACCTCGCACGCGTACGTCTCCCGCGAGACCGCGAAGCTCCTCGGCAAGACGCCCGAGGAGGTCAACGTCATCGTGCTGCACCTGGGCAACGGCGCCTCGGCGTCGGCGGTCCGCGGCGGCGTCTGCGTCGACACCTCGATGGGCCTGACCCCGCTCGAAGGGCTGGTCATGGGCACGCGCTCGGGCGATCTGGACCCGGCCGTGATCTTCCATCTGGCGCGGGTCGCGGGCCTGTCCGTGGACGAGATCGACACCCTGCTCAACAAGAAGAGCGGCATGATCGGCCTGTGCGGCGACAACGACATGCGGGAGATCACCCGCCGCATGGACGAGGGCGACGAGCAGGCCCGGCTCGCCTTCGACATTTACATTCACCGCCTGAAGAAGTACATCGGCGCGTATGCGGCGGTTCTCGGCCGGGTGGATGCTGTGACCTTCACGGCCGGTGTCGGCGAGAACGCGGCGGCGGTGCGCGCGGCGGCGGTCACGGGCCTGGAGGAGCTGGGCCTCGCGGTCGACGCCGATCTCAATGCCGTACGGAGTGACGACCCGCGGGTGATCTCGCCGGAGTACGCGCGCGTCGCCGTGGCCGTCGTACCGACCGATGAGGAACTGGAGATCGCGACCTCGGCGTACGCCCTGGTGCAGTCCTGAGCCGTAATAGGGCCGCATCTGAGCGCACCGTCGCCCATTTGGACATTCCACCAGACGGAATATTCCACTGCGAAACAAACCGATAGGATCCGCCTTATGCGCCGTTCCAAAATCGTCTGCACCCTGGGCCCAGCCGTCGACTCGTACGAGCAACTGAAAGCGCTCATCGAGGCCGGAATGAATGTGGCCCGATTCAACTTCAGCCACGGATCCCACGCGGAGCACCAGGAGCGTTACGACCGCGTCCGGCAGGCCGCCGCGGACACCGGCCGTTCCGTCGGTGTCCTCGCCGACCTCCAGGGCCCGAAGATCCGCCTGGAGACCTTCGCCGAGGGCCCGGTGGAGCTCGTCCGCGGCGACGAGTTCACCATCACCACGGAGGACGTCCCCGGCGACAAGGCGATCTGCGGGACGACGTACAAGGGTCTGCCGGGCGATGTCGCCAAGGGCGACCAGGTCCTGATCAACGACGGCAATGTCGAGCTGAAGGTGACCGACGTCGACGGCCCGCGGGTCAAGACGATCGTCATCGAGGGCGGTGTGATCTCCGACCACAAGGGCATCAACCTGCCGGGCGCGGCCGTGAACGTCCCGGCGCTCTCCGAGAAGGACGTCGAGGACCTGCGCTTCGCCCTGCGGATGGGCTGCGACATGGTCGCGCTCTCCTTTGTACGGAACGCCGATGACGTCAAGGACGTCCACCAGGTGATGGACGAGGAGGGCCGCCGGGTCCCGGTCATCGCCAAGGTGGAGAAGCCGCAGGCGGTCGCCAATATGCAGGACGTCGTCGCGGCGTTCGACGCGGTCATGGTGGCCCGCGGTGACCTGGCCGTCGAGTACCCGCTCGAGAAGGTCCCGATGGTGCAGAAGCGCCTGGTGGAGATGTGCCGACGGAACGCCAAGCCGGTGATCGTGGCGACCCAGATGATGGAGTCGATGATCACCAACTCCCGCCCCACGCGCGCCGAGGCGTCCGATGTCGCCAACGCGATCCTGGACGGCGCGGACGCGGTCATGCTCTCCGCGGAGTCCTCGGTCGGCGCTTACCCGATCGAGACCGTCAAGACGATGTCGAAGATCGTCGCGGCGGCCGAGGAAGAGCTGCTCTCCAAGGGCCTGCAGCCGCTCGTGCCCGGCAAGAAGCCGCGTACGCAGGGTGGTTCGGTGGCCCGTGCCGCCTGCGAGATCGCGGACTTCCTGGGCGCCAAGTCCCTGGTCGCCTTCACCAAGTCCGGCGACACCGCCCGGCGCCTTTCCCGCTATCGCGCCTCGCAGCCCATCCTGGCGTTCACCACGGACCAGGACACCTGCAACCAGCTGACGCTCAGCTGGGGCGTCGACACCCGGCTCGTGCCGCACGTCGACAACACCGACGCGATGGTCGACCTGGTGGACGCCGAACTGCTCAAGCTGCAGCGGTTCAACAAGGGCGACACCATGATCATCACCGCGGGCTCGCCCCCCGGCATCCCCGGCACCACGAACATGGTCCGCGTCCACCACCTGGGCGGCAGCGAGCGCAACTGACCAACCGCTGCGGGCAGTCGTGCCGCAGGGCGGCACGGGTGGGCACAGCCCACGTCGCCGGGCAGCACAACGGACGGCGCAAGCGGAAACGCCCTTGGGCACCCCCCTCAACTCGGGACCCCAAGGGCGTTTTTCGCGGGCTCAGTCGACGATCGTCTGGCTGAGCCCAGGAACCTTCAGCGTGCCACCGAACTGTGCCGCCTGCGTGACCTCGACATCCGTGATGTAGATCAGCGGAATGTTCAGGGGCGGCGGGTGCTCGGGGTCGAACGTGATCGGGATCAGACCGAACAGCTTCCCCGAGAGACGCTCGGTGTACATGATCGTCTCGCCGTCGCGGATCGTGGACGTGGTGCCCTTGTCGGCCTCGATGTGGTACTTCGTACCGTTCGGGCCGTTGACGATCTGGTGCAGATCGCCGATGTCCGTACCGTCCTTGATGACGTACTTCATGACCTGCTTGGTCTTGCCGTTGACCGTCTTGAGTTTGACGATCCCCTGGTAGTCCGCGCCCTTGAGCAGCAGCGAGCTGGCCTCGAGGCGCCACGGGTCGTCGGGGATCGGCGCGGGCGGAGTCTCGTCCTTGCCCGCGACCTTCTTCTCGACGACGCACGGGAACGGCTTCTTGCCGTCCGCGTCCGGCGCCAACGGGTTGGTGGACGGCTTGACCTTGTCCACCGCGTCCGTGGCCTTGCCCGCCGCGTCCCCGGCCTTCTCGGTGGCGTCCTTCGCGCCCTCCTTGACGCCGTCGACGACGTCCTCGACAGGCTTGGTGACCTTGTCGGTCGCCGACCCGTCGCCGTCCCCGGACGCGGACGCGGACTCCGAATCGGACGGCGACGGAGAGGGCTCCGGCTCCTCCTCGTCGTCCGGCGTGAAGACATCCTTGATCTTGTCGCCGAGGCCCAGCGGGTCGAGCGGGTTCTTGGTCTCGGATGCCGAGGAATCCGTCGGCGACGGCTCCGGCTCCTCGGACGGCTCGGCCGAGTCGCCCGAACCGGAAGCGGAGGGCGAGGGCGTGGGCTCGTCGCCCTTGTCGGCCGAGTCACCGGCGGACGGCGACGGCTTCGGCTGCTTGGCCTCGTCCTTCGCCTCGTCCTCCGCCTTCTCCTTCTCCTTCTCCGCCTTGTCCTTGGCCTTGGCGTCGTCCTCCGGCTCCTGGTCCGGAGCCGTGACGCACGGACCGTCCCGGAAGGGGCTGTCCGGCTTCGGCTTGGCCACGGCGAGCGTGGGCGTGAGCCCCATGCCCATGAGGATGGAGGTCGGCATCGCGGCAATGGCTATCGCCTTGCCCGCGGGCACATGCAGCCTGGTCAGCAGCGGCTTCTTGGGCGCTGCATGCCGCGGTCCGGTCTTGACCCGGTCCTCGCCCGGCGAGCCCTCGCGATGCAGCTCGTCACCCGGCACGGTGCCTCCCGTTCGTGTCGTTTGTCCAGCTTGTCGCTGACAGGTCGTCACTCACCCCGTTCGTGGCACCGGCCACCGCGGGCTCCGCCGCACCGTCCGCGGCGGGCTCTTCGGGCGTACGGCCGCCCCTGCCACCCTGGCCGCCGTCGGCGCGCGCGGGCGCCCAGGAGATGCCGAGGGCACCGCCGATCAGCGCCAGCAGGAACCCGATCAGGAAACCGCCGAGGTTGGAGACCACCAGGGAGACCAGCGCGAGCAGGATGGCCGCGACACCCGCGAAGACCCGCGAGTGCGTCTGGTACCACATGGTCAGGCCGAGCACGATCAGGAGCACGCCGATGATCAGCGAACCGGCGCCCGCCGTGGTGGCCATGGCCAGCGTCATGTTGCCGAGCTTGATGTTGCCGTACGGCAGATAGGCGATCGGCACGCCGCCAAGAATCGTGAGGAGACCGGCCCAGAAGGGCCGGGTACCCCGCCAGGCCCGAAACTTCCTCCGCTGGATCTTGAGGAAGTGGTCGTTCGGCCCAGGTGTCTCGGCGCTCATGGGAAACAGCTCCTTGGAACCGGCGGTACGCAGTACTTGGAGGAGATCGGAAGAGATCTGTGGTGGCGGGCGTGGAGGCGGTGCTCCGCGCCCGCCGAGCCAGTTGCCGGGCGGCGGCGACAAAAGAGGGGGAAGCCGCCCGGCTCATCGAAGGCCCGAAGGCGCTCCGGGAGTGCTCAGAAGCACTCCTTCTTGCCCTTGTGCAGCTTCATGCTGAGACCGCTCAACTTGAAGGTTCCGGCGCTGGTCGCCCAGGCCGTCTGCTTGATGTCGGTGAGGACGGCCTGGTCGGCTTCCTGAGCGAAGCCGTTCGGGTTGGCCTGCTCGTTGCCGCCCTTCATGCCGGGGCCCTTGGTGGACTTTCCGGCGGCGACACCGATGTTGATGTTCTTGAACACGGCGTCGGCATCGAGCTGCGCCACGTCGATGTACAGGTTCTCGGCCTCGACCGGCTTGCCGTTGCCACCGGCGTTGAGCTGAAGCGTCACATCGCCGAGCACGGGAACGTGCGTCACGACGGACTGGCACATTCCGGTGATCTGCGCCGACTTGAACGCGGAGACGGAGACGGGGTGGGAGGCCTTCTTGCCGTTCATGTCGACACCGACGTCGACACCGCCGTACTGGACCATGCCCTTGCCGTCGAGCTTGTCGGCGGCCACCTTGAAGGACTGACCCGACACACTGAATGATGCCGCGAGCGCGCCCTGCGAGAGCGCGACGCCTATCGCGGCAGTCGCCGCGACGCTCGGCACCATGACCACAGCGAACCGCTTCCACCTGGTTCCGCCACGAGCCACGGACTCCATGACTTTCCTCCTTCTCGGACGTACATCTCCTGGCCCTGGCTGCACCGGATCGGCTCAGCCGGGCAGGGATGGGAGAAGTGCTACGTCCTCGGGAAGGAGAGCGCCTGTGGCTTCTCCGGACGCCAACTGGCGCCGGAACACCGGCGATCACCCCCGAGCGACAACCACTGGTCGCGCCTGACACATCACGCACAACCTTCCGGACAGGCTCTGCCGGTCAGCAGAGACCCCCCTGTCCGTGAAGACCTTCGGCGGTCGCGCCTCAGGCCACTCGGCGGGGACCCAGGAGCCCGACATCCCGAGTGGCTTTCGGGGGCGGGAATGGAGACCGAGCGTGGCCGATCGTGGTGCATTCCAAGCGCCCGCACAAGGGGGTTCGTTACCGGCTGGTAACGGCTGGATAACCCCGACACGACGCGGCGGTACGGGGTGCGCACTCACGGTGCAGCGAGGGGGGTACATACAACGGTTGATTGCAGAACGGAACCGGACAGAACTCCGGCCTCCACTTACTCCAAGTAACAGCGGCCGCGATTACCAAGTTTTGGTAAAACGCGGCCGCCGCATCGATCTGTCGCCAAATTTTCACAGGCCCCCTGCGGGCCCGCCGGTTTACGTACTGGTCATCCGACGCCGGTCACGGACCGTCAGACCGTGCCCATTACACGTACGCCGAAGAAGTCCGGAAACGTACGCCGAAACGCACGTCACGGATAGTCAGAACAGGGCGCGGGCGAGCGCCGAGCGCGCCTTGGCCACCCGCGGGTCCTCCGCGCCGACCACCTCGAAGAGTTCGAGGAGCCGCACCCGCGCGGCGTTCCGGTCCTCGCCCGCGGTGCGCTTGACCGTGTCGATCAACCGCCCGAAGGCGTCCTCGACATGGCCGCCGACGAGATCGAGGTCGGCCGCGGCGATCTGCGCGGCGGCATCGGACGGCTTGTCGGCGGCGTCCTTGCGGACCTGGTTCGGGTCCATCCCCTGGACCCGCTGGAGCAGTTCGGCCTGGGCGAGGCCGAGCTTGGCCTCGGTGTTCCCCGGGTCGTCCGCGAGGACGTTCTTGTACGCCTGCACCGCGCCGCCCAGATCACCGGCGTCCAGGGCCTGCGAGGCGGCCTCGAGGAGCGCGTCGTACGGCCCGGCCGGGGCCTCGGCGGGGGCGCCGACCGCGTCCGGCTCGGCGTCCAGGTCGACGGTGAGACCGGTGAGGCCGAAGCGCTCCTCGGCGACCTGCACCAACTGGTCCAGGGTCTGGCGGATCTGGGCCTCCGGGGCGACGCCCTGGAAGAGCGGCAGCGCCTGCCCGGCGACCACCGCGAAGACGGCCGGGATGCCCTGGATCCCGAACTGCTGCATCAGCATCTGATTGGCGTCGACGTCGATCTTCGCGAGGACGAAGCGGCCGTTGTACTCGACCGCGAGGCGCTCGAGCAGCGGGCCGAGCTGCTTGCACGGCTCGCACCACTCGGCCCAGAAGTCGATGACGACCGGGACCTCGGAGGAGCGCTGCAGGACCTCGCTCTCGAACCCCGCCTCGTCGACGTCGAAGACGAGGGCCGCCGGTGACACGGCACCCCCGCCGCCCTGCTTCGCCGCTTGGGCGCGGGCCTGCTCCGCCTTCGCCTTGGCCTCCTGGGCCGCCTTCACCGCGGCGAGGTCGACGACTCCGCTCATGGACATGTTCCGTGGCTGCATACGTACATCCTCCCCCTTCCGCCCGCGCGTGTGAAAAGCCCTGCCTACGAAGGGTGGACACCGTCCGTCCCGCGACCGATCCTGTCCGTGGCCCCCCGCCGGATTGCGAGGCTCACGGACAGATCCCGGCCGTATGGTCCGAGGAGGACCTGTGTAGTGAAGTGGCGCCGGGTCCCCACCCCGCACCAGTGGTTGCCGCTCGCTGCCGGACCCCCCGTGGTCCTGACATCAAGCTTTCGCTACAGGTCGTAGCGTATCTCGGTACGGTCTCTCGCGTACGGCGATCGCCGGTGATTTCTGCCACGCGTACGGAGCGGCTCCCGGTCGGTTACCGGCGGGTATGGTCACCGCTATGTGCCGCAACACCACGCGTGGGGGCCGGCCCCGGAGCGCCGAGGCCGACACCGCGATCCTGGAGGCCACGAGGGCCGCGCTCGTCGAACTCGGCTGGTCGAAGCTGACGATGAGCGATGTGGCGACCCGCGCCGGGGTCGCCAAGACGACCCTCTACCGGCGCTGGGCCAACAAGAACGAGCTCGTGGTCGACGCCGTCGCGGTCCTCTTCGACGAGCTGGAACTCCCGGACCGGGGCAGCCTCGCGGCCGACGTCGAAGGCGTGGTGCTCCAGTTCGCCGCGCTCCTGGAGCGCCCGGAGGCGCGGACGGCGCTGATGGCCGTGGTCGCCGAGTCCACCCGCGACGAGGCGCTCCGCGACCGCATCCGTACCTCGATCGTCGACCGCCAGAAACGGCTCGTCCTTGACGGCCGGGAGCGCGCACAGCGCCGCGGCGAGCTCCCCCTCGAGTCGACCTCGGAGGCGGCGGGCCGCACCGCGGACCTGATCTTCGACGTGGTGGCGGGCGCGGTGGTGCACCGGTCCCTGGTGAGCGCGGAGCCGGTGGACGAGGAGTGGGCCCGGTCGTTCACGGCGCTGCTGCTCGGGGGGTTGCGGGCGGCGGCAGGCGGCACCAATTCCAGCCCCTCCGGCGTTTGAGGAGCGGGGGTCTGGGGGCGCTGCATCCATCAGCGGCTTCGCCGCGGGCCCCCACGCGGCGTTAGCCGCATATCGGCACAGTCGGGAAGGGGCGGGGCCAGGAAAAGAAACGTCCCGCCCGGCCGACCACAACAGGCCGACCGGAGCGGGACGTTGAGCTCAGGTGAGCGTCAGGCGCGGCTCAGCTCAGGCTGGCGAGGGCCTGGTTGAGCGTGGCGGACGGGCGCATCACGGCCTCCGCCTTGGCCGGGTCCGGCTGGTAGTAGCCGCCGATGTCGGCCGGGGAGCCCTGGACCGCGAGCAGTTCGCCCGCGATGGTCTCCTCCTGCTCGGTGAGCGTCTTGGCGAGCGGCGCGAACGCCTCCGCGAGCTTGGCGTCGTCGGTCTGCTTGGCCAGCTCCTGGGCCCAGTACAGGGCCAGGTAGAAGTGGCTGCCGCGGTTGTCGATGCTGCCGAGCTTGCGGGCCGGGCCCTTGTTCTCGTTGAGCAGCGTGCCGGTGGCGCGGTCGAGGGTGTCGGCCAGGACCTGGGCGCGGGCGTTGCCGGTGGACTGCGCGAGGTGCTCGAAGCTCGCGGAGAGCGCGAAGAACTCGCCGAGGCTGTCCCAGCGCAGGTAGTTCTCCTTGACGAGCTGCTGCACGTGCTTCGGCGCGGAGCCACCGGCACCGGTCTCGAAGAGGCCGCCGCCCGCCATCAGCGGAACGATGGAGAGCATCTTGGCGCTGGTGCCGAGCTCGAGGATCGGGAACAGGTCGGTGAGGTAGTCACGGAGCACGTTGCCGGTGACGGAGATGGTGTCCTCGCCGCGGCGGATGCGCTCCAGGGAGTACTTGGTGGCCTCGACCGGAGCGAGGATCTCGATCGTGAGGCCCTCGGTGTCGTGCTCCGGCAGGTACTGCTTGACCTTCTCGATCAGCTGCGCGTCGTGCGCGCGGGTCTCGTCGAGCCAGAACACGGCCGGGGCGCCGGTGGCGCGGGCGCGGGTGACGGCCAGCTTGACCCAGTCGCGGATCGGCTCGTCCTTGGTCTGGCACATCCGGAAGATGTCGCCCGGCTCGACGGCCTGCTCGAGCAGTACGTTGCCCTGGTCGTCGACGGCGCGGACGGTGCCCGCGGCGGCGATCTCGAAGGTCTTGTCGTGGCTGCCGTACTCCTCGGCCTTCTTCGCCATCAGGCCGACGTTCGGCACCGAGCCCATGGTCGACGGGTCGAAGGCGCCGTTGGCGCGGCAGTCCTCGATGACGGCCTGGTAGACGCCGGAGTAGCTGCTGTCCGGGATGACCGCGAGGGCGTCCTGCTCCTGGTCGTCCTTGTTCCACATGTGGCCGGAGGTGCGGATCATGGCCGGCATGGAGGCGTCCACGATGACGTCGCTCGGCACGTGCAGGTTGGTGATGCCGCGGTGCGAGTCGACCATCGCCAGGTCCGGGCCCTCGGCCAGCTCGGCGTCGAAGGAGGCCTTGATCTCGGCGCCGTTCGGCAGCGCGTCGAGCCCGGCGAGGATGCCGCCGAGGCCGTCGTTGGCGGAGAGACCGGCGGCGGCCAGGGCCTCGCCGTACTGCTCGAAGGTCTTCGGGAAGAAGGCCCTCACGGTGTGGCCGAAGATGATCGGGTCCGAGACCTTCATCATCGTGGCCTTGAGGTGCACGGAGAAAAGCACGCCCTCGGCCTTGGCACGGGCGACCTGCTCGCTGAGGAAGGTGCGCAGCGCGGCGGCGCGCATCACGGCGGCGTCGACGACCTCACCGGCGAGTACGGGTACGGACTCGCGCAGCACGGCGGTGCTGCCGTCGGCCGCGACCAGCTCGATACGGAACGAACCGTCCCGCTCGACGACCGTCGACTTCTCGGTGGACCGGAAGTCGTTGGCACCCATCGTGGCCACATTGGTCTTGGACTCGGGGGTCCAGGCGCCCATGCGGTGCGGGTGGTTCTTGGCGTAGTTCTTCACCGAGGCGGGGGCGCGGCGGTCGGAGTTGCCCTCGCGCAGGACCGGGTTGACGGCGGAGCCCTTGACCTTGTCGTAGCGGGCGCGGATGTCGCGCTCCTCGTCGGTCTTCGGGTCGTCCGGGTAGTCCGGCAGCGCGTAGCCCTGCTCGCGCAGCTCGGCGACGGCGGCCTTCAGCTGCGGGATGGACGCCGAGATGTTCGGCAGCTTGATGATGTTGGCGCCGGGCGTCTTGGCCAGCTCACCGAGCTCGGCGAGGGCGTCGGGGACGCGCTGCCCCTCCTTCAGGTACTCGGGGAAGTGGGCGAGGATCCGTCCGGCGAGGGAGATGTCACGCGTCTCCACGGCCACCCCGGCGGTCCTGGCGTACGCCTCGACCACTGGCAGGAAGGAGTACGTCGCCAGGGCCGGGGCCTCGTCGGTGTGCGTGTAGATGATGGTCGAGTCAGTCACCGGGTGCTCCGCTCCACGTCTGGACTCTGCAAACTCTGCAACATTGCTCGACATCAAGATACCTGCCCGTATACGCACGGGGGTCCGGGGGCGGCAGCCTGCCCCCGGACCCGGTGTTTCCTGAGCTCTCAGAACCCGGCAGGCTCCGTATAAGCCCCCCACTCGTCCCGCAGCACCCCGCAGATCTCCCCGAGCGTGGCCTCGGCCCGCACCGCGTCCAGCATGGACGGAATCATGTTCCCGCCGCCCCGAGCCACCGCGAGCATCGCGTCGAGAGCGGCCCGCACCCGCCCCTCGTCACGCCCGTCCTTACGGGAGCCCAGCACCCGCACCTGCTCCCGCTCCACCTCATGACTGACCCGCAGTATCTCCAGGTCACCGGTGACGGACGGGGTGTGGACATTGACGCCCACGACCCTCTTGTCCCCCTTCTCCAGAGCCTGCTGGTACCGGAACGCGGACTCCGCGATCTCGCCCGTGAACCACCCGTCCTCGATCCCGCGCAGAATCCCGGAGGTCACCGGCCCAATGGGGTGCCGCCCATCCGGATGCGCCCGCAGCCCCCGCTCCTTGATCCGCTCGAAGATCTTCTCGGCGTCGGCCTCGATCCGGTCGGTGAGCTGCTCGATGTACCAGGACCCACCCAGCGGATCCGCGACGTTCCCGACCCCGGTCTCCTCCATCAGCACCTGCTGCGTACGGAGAGCGATCTCCGCGGCCTGCTCGCTCGGCAGTGCGAGGGTCTCGTCCAGGGCGTTCGTGTGCAGCGAGTTCGTCCCGCCAAGCACCGCTGCCAGCGCCTCCACCGCCGTCCGTACGACGTTGTTGTACGGCTGCTGCGCGGTCAGGGACACCCCCGCGGTCTGGGTGTGGAACCGCAGCCACTGCGCCTTCTCGCTCTTCGCCCCGTACACATCCCGCATCCACCGGGCCCAGATCCGCCGCGCGGCACGGAATTTGGCGATCTCCTCGAAGAAATCGACATGCGCGTCGAAGAAGAACGAAAGCCCCGGAGCGAAGACATCCACGTCGAGGCCCCGGCTGAGCCCCAGCTCCACATACCCGAACCCGTCCGCGAGCGTGTACGCGAGCTCCTGCGCGGCGGTCGCCCCCGCCTCACGGATGTGGTAGCCGGACACGGACAGCGGCTTGTACGCCGGGATGTCACGGGCGCAGTGCTCCATGAGATCCCCGATGAGGCGCAGATGCGGCTCGGGCTGGAAGAGCCACTCCTTCTGCGCGATGTACTCCTTGAAGATGTCGGTCTGCAGCGTGCCGTTGAGCACGGCCGGGTCGACGCCCTGCCGCTCGGCGGCGACCAGATACATGCAGAAGATCGGCACGGCGGGCCCGGAGATCGTCATCGAGGTGGTGACGTCACCGAGCGGAATGTCCTTGAACAGGATCTCCATGTCGGCCGCGGAGTCGATGGCGACGCCGCAGTGCCCGACCTCGCCGAGCGAACGGGGATCGTCGGAGTCGCGGCCCATGAGGGTCGGCATGTCGAAGGCCACGCTCAGGCCCCCACCGCCGTTGGCCAGGATCATCTTGTACCGCTCGTTCGTCTGCTCGGCGTTGCCGAACCCGGCGAACTGGCGGATGGTCCAGGTCCGGCCGCGGTAGCCGGTCGCGTAAAGGCCCCGCGTGAAGGGGAATTCGCCGGGCCATCCGATCCGCTCGAACCCCTCGTACGTATCCCCGGGCCGGGGCCCGTAGACCGGCTCGACCGGGTCGCCGGAGAGCGTGGTGAAGTCCGCCTCGCGCGTGCGCGCGGCGTCGTAACGGGCCTGCCAGCGACGGCGGCCCTCAGCGATGGCGTCAGCGTCCATACAATCGAATTTACTAGGACGTCCTAGTAACTGTCGATGGCAGACCGCCGCGCATTCGCCGCGCGGCGGTGTTCGACCCGGTGGCGCTACGCCTTGGCGGGTGCCGCCGTACCGTCCGTGACCAGCGGTTCCAGCTCGCGGCTGAGCTTGCGCTCGACGATGAACGCGGCGGTCGGAATGGTCCCGGCGACGAGCACCCAGAGTTGACGGCCGACCGGCATCTTGGCCTTGGACCCGAGGTCGAAGGCGAAGATCAGGTACAAGACGTAGAGCCAGCCGTGGGCGATGCCGACGATGCGCGTGAAGTCCGCCGCGCCGTCCATGCTCAGGAGGTACTTGGCGATCACGCCGAGGGTCAGCAGGACCAGGAGTACGCCGGTGACGTACGCCATGACGCGGTAGCGGGTCAGCACGCTTCGTTTCATGCCCACGAGCGTAACGGCCCACAACGGGCGATCTTCGGGCGCCCTCCAGCGAGGTCTCTGCTGCCCTACGACTCTTCGAAATCGTGCGCCGCCACCCGCAGCGGCCGCAGCATCGCGAAGATCTCCGCGCACTCCTCGGCGTCGTACGCACCGAGGCCGAAGTCCATGGCCATCAGGTCGCGGGTCGCCGCGTCGACCACCTCGCGACCCTTGTCCGTGATGCTGGCGAGCGTGCCGCGGCCGTCGTTGGGGTTGGGGCGCTTGGCGACCAGCCCCGACTTGACCAGGCGGTCCACGGTGTTGGTCACCGACGTGGGGTGCACCATGAGCCGCTCGCCGATCTTCGACATGGGCAGCTCACCGGCCTTGGAGAAGGTGAGCAGCACCAGCGCCTCGTACCGCGCGAAGGTGAGCCCGTACGGCTTGACCACCGCGTCGACCTCGGCGAGCAGGATCTGGTGGGCGCGCATGATCGAGGTGATCGCGGCCATGGACGGCACGGATCCCCAGCGCTGTTTCCAGAGTTCGTCGGCTCGGGCGATGGGGTCGAAGGGAAGGCTCAGCGGCTTCGGCACGCACTCGACCCTACCGCGCGGTCATATGGCGGTCAGCCCTGTCTCGGAGTTCGGTCGAGGTGGTTCCGAGGTGCTTTCCGAAGCGCTTTCCGAGGTTCTTTCCGAGGTGCTTTCCGAGGTGCTTTCCGAAGGCCGGGCCGTGGCCCTCTCCGCGGCCCGTGCGGACCGGCGCACCTCCACGCAGAGCGCGACCGAGCAGACGGTCCCGAGCGCCCCGGCCCCGGCGACCGCGTGCTGCACCGGTACGAGTTCCGCGGCGAGCCCGGCGAGCGCCATGCCGATGCCTTGCACCGTCATCAGGCCCGCCGACATCAGCGTCATCGCGCGCCCCTTCAGCTCCTCGGGCACCGCCGCCACGAACCATTGGTCGAGCCCGATGACGTACGCCCCCGAGATCCCGGCGAGCACGAGGACGGCGACCGTCACCGCGAACCCGGGCGTGACCGCGTACCCGACAAGCGGCAGCAGCCCCGCCCCGGCGAGCGGCAGGACCAGGCGCTCGCGCCCGCGCGCGCTCAGCGCGGAACCCGCGTACAGCTCGGCGGCGATATGACCGACCGGCATCGCGCACATCATCAGGCCGAGCGCCGCGGGCCCGGCCCCGATCCGGTCCGCGTACGGCGCGGCCAGGGCCTCCGGCGCGACCACGAACCCGGTCGGCACCCAGAACAGCAGGATCAGGGCGCGCAGCCGCCGGTCCCCGAACACCTGCCGCGCCCCGGCCAGCGAGTCCCGCAGGACCGCTTCGCCGCCATCGCCCATCGACGTACGCGCGGGCCGGGCGCGGGTGCCGAGGCGCAGCAGCGCCGCAGAGAGCAGGAAGGTGACGAGCGTGACGGTGATCGCGCCGCGCGGCCCGACGGCGGCGAGCAGCAGTCCGCCCGCGCCGAACCCGGCGAGCACCGCGCTCTGCGAGACGATCCGCAGCAGCGAACGCCCCAGGACGTATGCGTCGCCGTCGCCGAGGATGTCGGTGAGCGCCGCCATCCGCGTCCCGGTGAAGACCGGCGCGATGGCGGCGATGACACAGCGCAGCGCGAGCAGCCCGCCGACGGGGGTGCCGGGCAGCACCATCACGGCCACGCACGCGGCGCACACCAGGTCGCAGCCGACGAGCACCCGCCGGGCCGGATACCGGTCGGCGACCGAGGCGAAGAGCGTCCCGCCGACCAGATACGGCAGAAAGCCGAGGGCGAACGTGAGGGCGCTGAGCAACGGCGAGCCGGTGAGGTCGTATACGAGCACGGTGAGCGCGATCTCGGCCACGACGACGCCGAGCAGCGAGAGCAGATGGGCGGCGAACACGGCACGGAACTCGGCGACGCGGAACACGGCGGCGTAGCCGGTGCGCGGCGGCGCTTGGGTGGAGGTGGGCATGGAGAGGAGGGTTGCCGCGGCCGGGCTCCGGTTCCAGACTTTCGTCTCTGACCGAATGCAATGAGCCCGTCCGGCGTTTGAGGACGAGCGCGTTCAGCGCGAAAAGGGGGTCTGGGGGCGAAGCCCCCAGGTGCGGCAACCGAGCCGACGGGGCGGATACGGCATGACGGAAGAGGGGGCAACGTGCCACTGCGATTGCACTTCGGCGAAGCCGACCTCCTGCGCTGCCGGTTCGCGATCTCGCCGCTCTGGGAGACCCAGCAGGCGGTGCGGCTGCTTGCCACGCCGGAGCACCACGGCTACCACCTGCCCTGGCTGCGCCGGATCCGCGCGGCCGCGGCGGGTCTCGATCTGGCGCCGCTGTGGTTACTGATGCCGCGCCACGGGCACGGCTCGGACGTCATCTGCCCGCCGCCTGCGGCCCCTTCGGTGCCGTTCGAGGAGGAGCTTGCGGTGGTGCGGGCCACCCCGCCCGAGGTCGCGGCCCGCGACTTCGAGCTGTCCCTGGCGTCGCGCCCCGGTGGTCCGGAGTCGGCGGCGGGACGGGCGCTGCTCGCGGATCCGGCGCGCGGGGTGCGGGAGTTGGCGGATCTCCTTGAGCGGGCCTGGCGGGCCCTGGTCGAGCCGGACTGGCCGCGCGTACGGGCGCTGCTCGAGGCCGATGTCGCGTACCACTCGCGGAAGTTGGCCGAGGTCGGCTTCGGGAGTCTGCTCGGGATGCTGAGTCCGCGGCTGACCTGGGCGGACTCGACGCTTACGGTGACGGGCTCGCACGGTGACTTCGGGCGCAGCCTGGACGGGCGCGGCCTGGTCCTGATGCCGTCCGTGTTCACCTGGCCGGACATCGTCAGCGGTCAGGAAGAGCCGTGGCAGCCCGCGTTGATCTACCCGGTGCGCGGCATCGGCGGCCTGTGGACCGAGCCGGGAGCGGACACCCCACGGGCGCTCGCGCGGCTGCTCGGCCGGGGCCGTGCGGAGGTTCTGTGCGCGCTCGACGAACCGGCCGGCACGACAGCACTCGCGGAGCGGCTCGGGCTCGCCCCGTCCTCCGTATCGGCGCATCTGTCGGCGCTGCGGGATGCGGGGTTGCTGGTCTCCCGGCGGTACGGGCATCAGGTCCTGTACGAGCGGACGCCGCTCGGCATCGCCCTGGCGACGGGCGGCACGAGCTGAGAACCCCGGTTCCTGTGGGCCGATCTCACGGTGCTCACGGCGCTCACGGTGTGTTACCCGAAGCACCGTATGCCTGTTATGTAACGATTGCCCGATCCCGCTGCGTGCCGTCGTCCAAGGGGGCCGGATGCCCGCCCACCACACCGTCCGTACAAGCCGCCGCCGGGTGGCCGAAGCCGCCCTCGCCGCGCTCACCGTGCTCGCGTTCAGCTTCGGGTGCTCCGACGACTCCGATTCCCCGTCCGGGGAGAGGAAGGACGCGGGCATGGTCGAGGGTCCCTCGAAGGGCCCCGCCGGCAAGTCGCCGTTCTGGGTGGACCCGAAGAGCCCGGCCGCCCTCCAGGTCAAGGAGTGGGAGGCGGAGGGCCGTTCCTCGGATGCCCAGGTACTCCGCCGGATCGCGGACCAGCCGATGGCCATCTGGCCCCCCGGTGACGATCCCGGCCCGGCGATCAAGAAGGCCACCAAGGGCGCCGCGGCCCAGAACCGGACGGCGGTCCTGACCGCGTACAACATCCCGCACCGCGACTGCGGCCAGCACTCGGCGGGCGGAGCGAAGAGCGTGGAGGCCTACCGGAAGTGGATCGGCGCCTTCGCGGACAACATCGAGGACAACAAGGCGCTCGTCATCCTGGAGCCGGACGCCATCCCGCACCTCATGGACGGCTGCACCCAGGCCGAGTACGCGGGCGAGCGCAACCAGTTGATCTCCGAGGCGATCGACCGCCTGAAGAAGCAGCCGAACGTCAAGGTCTATCTGGACGCGGGCCACTCGGCCTGGATCAAGGACCGCGGCAAGCTGGCCCAGGCGCTGTGGAAGGCGGGCATCGCCCGCGCCGACGGCTTCGCCCTGAACGTCTCCAACTTCCAGACCGACGCGGACACCAAGGCGTACGGCCGTGATCTCTCGCGGATCCTGAACGGCAAGCACTTCGTGATGGACACCGGCCGCAACGGCAACGGCCCCGCGCCCGGCGGCGACCAGGAGGCCTGGTGCAACCCGCCGGGCCGCGCCCTCGGCGCCCGGCCGACCACGAAGACCGGGGACAAGCTGGTCGACGCGTACCTGTGGATCAAGCGGCCCGGCGAGTCCGACGGCACCTGCCGGGGCGGCCCGCAGGCCGGGAAGTGGTGGCCGGAGTACGCGCTCGACCTCGCCCGCAACACGAAGAGCTGAGGACGCCTCAGGCACCGGATCAGGCACCCGACAGGCTGACAGGCTGGGCAGGCTCTACTCCGCCGCCTCGGACACGGCCTCGGAAACCGACACCGCGGGCGCCGGAGTCCGCGCCGAGGTCCGCGCCGGCTTCTGTGCGCGGGCCGCCCGGGCCGGTACGCGGCGCCGCGCCGGGGTCCGGGACCTGCGCCGGGCCCGCAGCTCCACGTACCCCACCCGGCTCCGGACCGGGGTCCGTACCTTCCGGCGCTCGCGCAGCTCCCCGTAGCCCCAAATCGTCATCGGCGCCAGGGAGATCAGGAGCGCGAGGATCGCCCAGGTCCGCATCGCCACATGGGCGTGGTCGAGGATCAGCGAGGTCGTCAACGAGACGGCGAGCAGGGCCGCCCAGGAGAGGTGCAGCCGGAAGGTCAGCAGCCGGTCGGGGCTGGCGTCGTTGCCCTTGGGCGTGACCACGAAGCGGCTGGGCCGCCGAAGCAGCGCCTCGCCGAGCGACTTGAGGTAGATCGGCGCCGAGAGCGCGGACATCGCCATGCCCGCCAGGCCGCCGGAGCCCTCCGGCTCGTGCGGTGAGACGTTGTGGCGCCGGTTCCAGAGGTAGAGGGCGATCTGGAGGGCCGCGGTGTCGCTGTAGAGCATCAGCCAGATCGAGGCGGCGACCTGGGTGCCGGAAGCGCCGAAGCAGAGGAAGAGCGAGCAGCTGAGGATGCCGAGCATCCAGTTGACGGCCGTCATCGGGTAGTAGACGAGCATCAGCGAGTAGTTGAAGAGCCTGCCGGGCGGCATCCGGAACGGTGCCTTGACGTACTGCTTGAGCAGGGTCTCGTAGGTCCCGCGCGACCAGCGCAGCTGCTGCGTGAAGAAGTCGGTCCAGGAGGCCGGGCCTTCGCCGACGGCGAGCACGTCGGGGGTGTAGACGGACCGCCAGTGCGTGCCGGTCGCCGGGTTCTTGCGGCGGTGCAGTTCGAAGCCGGTGGCCATGTCCTCGGTGATCGAGTCGTAGAGCCCGCCGATCTGCTTGACCGCGCGGATGCGTACGGCGTTGTTGGTGCCGACGAACATGGGGGCGCGGTAGCGGTTTCCGGCCCGCTGGATCAGCGCGTGGAAGAGGAACTGCTGGGACTCGGCGGCCTTGGTGACGGCGCTGTCGTAGTTGCCGTAGACCTGCGGTCCGACGACGAAGGCGACGTCGGGGTCGCGGAAGTAGCCGAGCATCCGCTCAAGGAAGTTGGGGAGCGGGACGTGGTCGGTGTCGACGGAGGCGAAGAAGTCGTAGGCGTCGCCGTGCATCGCGAGCCAGGCGTTGTAGTTGCCGTGCTTGGTCTTGGCCTTGTGGACGCCGGAGGGGCGGTTCCACTCGGGGACACCCTTGCGGGTGAAGTGGCGGACGCCGAGTTCGGCGCAGAGGGCCTTGGCGGCGGGGTCGTCGCCCTCGTCGAGGAGCCAGACGTCGAGCGGGCCGTTGTGCCGGAGGGCCATGGCGCCCTCGAGGGTGCCGCGGACCATGGATATGGGTTCCTTGCCGGGCACGTATGTGGTGATGAAGGCGACTCTGGTGCCGGGTTCGGGTGGTACGGGCACGGGGTCGCGGGCGACCATCGTCGCGTGGGCTATGGAGACGACGTTGACGAGCATGAACAGCTCGATCAGGGCGATGGCTATGAGCATCGTCACGTCGAGGGCGAGGAGCCAGCTCTCGGCGCCCTCGCGCTCGGTCCAGTGGGTCGGCCACACCAGGTAGAGCAGGAGTACGCCGGTGAGCACCGGGGCCAGGACCATCAGGAGCAGGGCGCGTATTCGGTGCGGCTCGCGGGACAAGAGCCTGGCGTACTGCACTCGGTAGGGCTCTGGCCCGGGGTCGGTGAGCGGCCCCGCGAGCCGGCTGTGGGTTTCGTAGTCGTAGCCCTCCGGCCGCACGGCGCCTCCCACTGATCGAACGAGTCAGTACGCCCACGAAAGTGGACATACCGGACTGTGTCGAACGGGGGGCGTCCAACTGAGGGAATTTTCGCTCAACAGGGTTCGGGCGCTGGCGCTACGACGCCAAGTGCTGTTCCACCGTTGCCACCTTGGAGCTCAGACCGTCCGTGACGCCCGGTCGGATGTCGGCCTTGAGGACCACCGAGACGCGCGGCGCGCGCTCCTCGACCACCGCGACCGCCCGCTTCACCACGGCCATGACCTCGTCCCACTCGCCCTCGATGGACGTGAACATGGCGTCGGTACGGTTCGGCAGGCCGGACTCGCGGACCACGCGCACCGCGTCGGCGACGTACTCCCCCACGTCCTCGCCGACCCCGAGCGGCGTCACCGAGAACGCGACGATCACGCGACCACGTCCTCACGGCGCGCTCGCGAAGCGATCACCGCGGCCTCCGCCGCACGCTTGAGCTTCCGCTCCGCGAAGAACCCGCCCGTCGGCAGGACGGACAGGACGAAGTACAGGGCCGCCGTCTTCCGGTCCCACTTGGTGCGGTTCCAGGCGTCCAGCCAGAAGAGCACGTACAGGATGAAGAGCACGCCGTGGATCGTGCCCATCACCGGGACGGCGTTGAACTCCGTGGTGCGCTTGAGCACCGAGCAGACGAGCAACAGCAGGAAGGACACGGCCTCCGGCGACGAGACGAGCCGGAGGCGGCGGAGGGCGGAGGCGGTCTTGATGTCCACGCGGGCGGCACCTTCGATATCAGGGAGCAAGGACCCCGTCAACGTATCGGGGCCTCTTCAGGGTACGGATCGTCCTTTGGGCCGGTGTCGGGGGGCGGGGCACTGCGGCTAACGTCACCCCGTGGCAACGTTCCGACTGCAAGGCAGCAAGGTGCTCGCCGTCGACCTGGCCGGCGACGCCGTGAAGGCGAAGAACGGCTCGATGGTCGCCTACGACGGCGACATGGCGTTCAAGAAGATGTCCGGCGGCGGCGAGGGCATCCGGGGCATGGTGACCCGGCGGCTCACCGGCGAGCAGCTGACGGTCATGGAGGTGAAGGGGCACGGCACGTGCTTCTTCGCCGACCGGGCGAGCGAGATCAACCTCGTCGAGCTGACCCAGGACAAGCTGTACGTCGAGGCCAGCAACCTGCTCTGCACCGACTCCGCGCTGCGCACCGGCACGACCTTCACCGGCCTGCGCGGCGCGAGCCAGGGCAACGGCCTGTTCACCACCACCATTGAGGGCACCGGCCGGGCCGCGCTCCTGTCGGACGGCCCCGCGGTCGTGCTCCGGGTCGCGCCGCAGTACCCGCTCACCGTGGACCCGGGCGCGTACATCGCGCACCAGGGCAATGTGAACCAGAGCTTCCAGTCCGGTGTGAACTTCCGCACGTTCATCGGCGAGGGCTCGGGCGAGGCCTTCCAGATCCGCTTCGAGGGCGATGGCCTCGTCTACGTACAGCCCAGCGAGCGCAACACCATCGGGGGCGAGATCTGATGCCGTTCCGCGAGATCAACGCGAAGATGGTCGAGGCGACCGTCAGCCCCGGGCAGCGGATGTTCAGCCAGCGCGGCGCGATGCTCGGCTACAAGGGCGAGGTGTCCTTCACGCCCAATATGCAGGGCGGCCAGGGCGGCGTGATGTCCATGATCGGGCGCCGGGTCGCGGGCGAGGCGGCGCCCCTGATGACGGTCGAGGGCAGCGGCACGGTGCTTTTCGGGCACGGCGGTCACCACATCCAGGTGATCAACCTCGCCGGGGACACGCTGTGCGTGGAGGCGGACCGCCTGCTCGCCTTCGACGGGACCCTGGAGCAGGGCACGATGTTCCTCGGCTCGCAGGGCGGGGTCATGGGCATGGTGCGCGGCCAGGTCACCGGGCAGGGCCTCTTCACGACCACCCTGAAGGGCCACGGCGCGGTGGCCGTGATGGCGCACGGCGGCGTCATCGAGCTGCCGATCACCCCACAGCGCCCGGTGCACGTCGACCCGCAGGCCTATGTCGCGCACCACGGTGATGTACGCAACAAGCTGTCCACGGCGCTCGGTTGGCGCGACATGGTGGGGCGCGGCTCCGGCGAGGCGTTCCAGCTGGAGCTCTCCGGCAGTGGCGCGGTGTACGTCCAGGCCTCGGAGGAGAAGCTGTGAGCACTCAGATGACCAGCGGGCCCCAGATCTTCGACCCGGTGTCGCTGCCGTCCGACGACAACGTCAACCCGTACACCTTCTGTGTGGAACTCAAGGGCAGCCAGTGGTTCCTGCAGAAGGGGAAGATGATCGCCTACTACGGGTCGATCGACTTCGCGGGGATCGGGCACGGGCGCCTCGACCGCCTGGTGCGTACGTCGTTCCACTCGCCGCTGCACGCGAGCGACTGGGTGGTGGCCGAGGGCAGCGGCAAGATGCTCCTCGCCGACCGGGCCTTCGACGTCAACTCCTATGACCTCGAGGACGGGAACCTGACCATTCGCTCCGGCAATCTGCTCGCTTTTCAGCCAACTCTCGCGTTGAAGCAGAGCATCGTTCCGGGGTTTCTCACGCTCATCGGCACGGGCAAATTCGTGGCCGCGAGCAACGGCGAGGTGGTCTTCATGGAGCCGCCGATCCGGGTCGATCCGCAGGCGCTCGTCGGCTGGGCGGACTGCCCCTCGCCGTGCCACCACTACGACCACGGGTACATGACCGGCGTCATGGGCGGCGTGCGGGCATTGACGGGGCTCGGCGGGGCCTCCGGCGAGGAGCACCAGTTCGAGTTCGTGGGGGCCGGTACGGTGCTGCTCCAGTCCTCCGAGGCGCTGATGCCCGAGCAGTCGACGGGGGAGACGCCGAGGCAGGATGGGGTACCCGGCGGCGGGAGCGGGCACGGTGGCTCGGGAGCACCGAGGCTTCCCGGCCAGCTGGGCGACCTCCAGCGTCGCTTCGGCCTGTGAGCGGTAACCTGCGGACTGTGACGGCGTTCGAACGTTCGACGTCACACTTCCTCCACACCCTCCCCCTGGTTCATCCCCTCATTCGTTCGCCATTCAACTTTCTTAGGTAGAATCGATATATGGAGACCGAGACGGCCACCCAATGGCTGACCGACGCAGAGCAGTGCGCCTGGCGTACGCACCTGGAGGTCAACAGACTCCTCACGTACCAAATGGAGAAGGACCTCCAGCCCTTCGGCCTGACCAACAACGACTACGAAATCCTCGTGAACCTCTCCGAGTCCGAGGGCCGACGGATGCGGATGAGCGACCTGGCGACGGCCACGCTCCAGTCCAAGAGCCGCCTCTCGCACCAGATCACGCGGATGGAGAACGCCGGTCTGGTGCGCCGCGAGAACTGCGAGTCGGACCGGCGCGGGCTGTACGCCGTCCTCACCGAGCACGGCATGGAGACCATGCAGAAGGTCGCGCCGCACCACGTGGCCTCCGTGCGCGAGCACTTCATCGACCGCATGGACCCGGATGCCCTGCAAGAGCTCCGGAAGATGCTGCAGCCGGTTGCCGAGCATCTGCGCGGGCAGCGCGGCAACCCGTGACCTCCGGCGCGACGCCCGGCTAGCTCTTGGGCAGCCGCATCTCGAAGAGTGCGCCGCCCTGGGCCGACCGGCCGACCGTCAGCGAGCCGCCGTGCCGCTGCACCACGTCACGTGCGATGGCGAGGCCGAGTCCGGCGCCGCCGTCGTCGCGGCTGCGGGCGTCGTCGAGCCGGACGAACCGCTCGAAGATCCGCTCCCGCTCCTCCTCCGGTACGCCGCTGCCGTCGTCGGCGACGCGGAGTACCGCCGAGTCGCCCTCCGCCCCGGCCGTGACGGTCACCGCGGAGCGAGCGTGGCGCTGCGCGTTGTCCAGGAGGTTGCCGAGGACCCGCGCCAACTGCGAACGGGAGCCGGAGAGTTCCACGCCTTCCGCGGCCGTCACCTCGACCGGGAAACGGTCGTGCGTACGCTGCGAGACCTCCTCACGGACCAGCGCCCCGAGGTCGACGCGCGCGTCCCCCGGCCGCTCCCCCGCGTCCAGGCGGGCGAGGAGCAGCAGGTCGGCGGCGAGCCCCTGAAGCCGTACCGTGTCCGCGACGGCGCCCGGCAGGTCCAGCAAGTCCGGGTGCGCGGCGGCCACTTCGAGCTGGGTGCGCAGGCTCGCGATGGGGCTGCGCAGCTCGTGCGAGGCGTCGGCGACGAAGCGGCGCTGGCGGTCGACGCTCGTCTCCAGGGCGGCCAGGGTCTCGTTGGTGGTACGGGCGAGCCGGGCCACCTCGTCGTGCGCGTCCGGCTCCGGAACGCGCCGGGTCAGATCCTCGGACGCGGTGATCGCGGCCATCTCGGCCCGGATCCCCTCCACGGGGCGCAGCGCGCGCCGGGTCATCAGCCAGGTGACCCCGGCGACCACCACGAGCAGCACCGGCAGCGCGACCAGCATGGCCTCGCGCACCTGGCCGACCGTGGCCTCCTGGGCGGCGAGCGGCGCGCCCGCGTACACGGTGACGTCCAGGCCCTGCCTGCTTTGCGCCTCGACGGCGGCGAAGCGGAAGTCGGCCGCCTGCCCGTCGACGGTGGCCGAGCCGAAGCGGTAGTCGGCGTCGTCGGCGACGGTGCCGGGGCCCTCGTCGTCGCCGTCCGCCTCGGCGGAGTCGTCGGCGTCGTCGGCATCGTCCCCGGGCTGCTCGGTCCCGGGCTGCTCGCCGGGCGGCGCCGTCACCTTCGTACGGCCGCTGCCCGCACCGGAGATGGCCTCGATGTCCTCGCCGACCGCGAGCACCCGGCCGTCGTCGTCGACGACCTGCACCGGGTGGTCCTCGCTGTCCGGCAGGTCGAGCTTGTCGTACGGCGTGCCGTTGGCAATCTGCGAGGCGACCCGGCGGGCCGCCACATCGGCCTGCAGATCGGCCTGGTCCACGAGGTTGCGCTGGAGCACGAGGAGCAGCGCGATCCCCGCCAGGGCCAGGGCGAGGGCCACCACGGCGGTGGCCGCGGCCGCGGTACGGGCCCGCACGGAGCCCAGGACGTGCTTCACCGGGCCTCCGCCTCCTGGCTCTCCAGGCGGTATCCGGCGCCGCGCACGGTACCGATGAGGCCCGCGCCGAGCTTGCGGCGCAGGGCGCTGATGTAGACCTCGACGATGTTGGGGTCACCCTCGTACGCGAAGTCCCAGACGTGTTCCAGGATGTCCGCCTTGGACACCACGTCGCCGGGGCGCTGCGTGAGCTGCTCCAGGACCGCGAACTCCTTGGCGGTGAGGGTGATTTCGCGCTCGCCGCGGTGCACCCGGCGGGCTCCCGTGTCGACGGTGAGGTCACCGAGGCGCAGTACGGGGGACGCGGTGCGGGCGCGGCGGCGGAGCAGCGCCTTCACGCGGGCGACCAGGACGACGTACGAGAACGGCTTGGTGAGGTAGTCGTCGGCGCCGGTGTCGAGCCCCTCGGCCTCGTCGTACTCGCCGTCCTTGGCGGTGAGCATCAGGATCGGTACGTCATGGCCCGCGGCCCTGAGGGTCGAGCAGACCCGGTAGCCGTTCATGCCCGGGAGCATGATGTCGAGCACGATCAGGTCGTACGGCTCCTGGGTCGCCCGGTGCAGCCCTTCGAGACCGTCGTGCACGACGTCCACGGCGTATCCCTCGGCGCGCAGGCCGCGGGCGAGGGACTGGGCGAGGCGTTTTTCGTCCTCGACGATCAAGAATCGAAAGGGGCGACGCGCAGCGTCTCGAGTAGGGCGGTGGTGGGAGACGGGTGGGCGCATGCGTAACAGGGTCCCAAACCCAACCTGAAGGCCTCTTCAGGTGGCTTCAGGTTGGCTTCAGCGTCGCTTCGGCAGATTGGTCCTCGTCGCACCGCAGCGACAGCGAACAGCTCCGGAAGCACGACACGGGGAGGACCCACCTCATGAAGCGCAACCTCGTCATCGCCCTGCTCACCGCCGGCGCCCTGACCGTGGGCGGCACGGCCGCCGCGTACGGGATCAGCGACGCGAACGGCGACGACGCGGCCACCGCGGCGAAGACCAAGGCCACGACGGTGACCCTGAACGAGCACGACGACGACGGCGACCGCGATGACGACGCCCGCGACGACAGGGACGACAGGGACGACGCACGCGAGGCGCGGGAGGCTCAGCAGCCCCGCAAGGACGTGAAGGTGTCGGCTCAGGACGCGATCAGCGCGGCCCTGAAGGCGGTGCCGGGTGGCACGGTGACCTCGGCGGAACTGGACGACGCCGACGACGCCGACGAGCGCGCCGTCTGGGAGATCGAGATCCTCGGCTCCAACGACACCTGGCACGACGTGGACGTCGACCCGGCCTCCGGCAAGGTCGTCGGCAAGCACACGGACAAGGACGACGACGCGGAGGACGTACGCGAGGCCCGCACCGCCCTCAAGAACGTCTCGACGGACGCGGCCGCTGCCGCCAAGTCGGCCTCCGGCAAGGGCTTCGTCTCGTCGGTGGACCTGGAGGACCGCGGCTGGGAGATCACGCTGGGCGCGGACGACTGAGCAGAGTAAGCCGGGAAGGGGCGGGGCCGGGGCTAATCCCCCGTGAGCCCCGCCACCAACTCATCCGCAGCCGTGTACGGATCCAGGCCCCCGGACGACACCCGCTCCGCAAGCGTCGGAAGATGCCGATCCCCATGCAGATCCGCGATCCGCTCCCGCAACGCGGTCACCGCGATCGTCTCCACCTCACGGGCGGCCCGAGCGAGCCGGCGCTCGGCAAGAACGCCCCGCTCCTCCATCCACGCCCGATGCTTCTCCAGGGCCTCGACGACCTCGTCCACACCCTCACCCCGCGCCGCGACCGTCTTCACGATCGGCGGCCGCCAGTCGCCGGGCCCGCGGGACTCGCCCAGACCCAGCATGTGGTTGAGCTCGCGCGCGGTCGCGTCCGCACCGTCGCGATCGGCCTTGTTGACCACGTACACATCCCCGATCTCGAGGATCCCGGCCTTGGCCGCCTGGATGCCGTCGCCCATCCCGGGCGCGAGCAGCACCACCGAGGTGTCGGCCTGCGAGGCGATCTCCACCTCGGACTGCCCGACGCCGACGGTCTCGACGAGGATCACGTCGCACCCGGCGGCGTCGAGCACCCGGATGGCCTGCGGGGCCGACCACGCCAGACCGCCGAGATGCCCGCGCGTGGCCATCGAGCGGATGTAGACCCCGGGGTCGGAGGCGTGCTCCGACATCCGTACCCGGTCGCCGAGCAGCGCGCCGCCGGAGAACGGCGAGGACGGGTCGACGGCGAGCACTCCGACCCGCTTCCCGGCCCGGCGGTACGCGGACACGAGTGCGGAGGTCGAGGTGGACTTGCCGACGCCGGGCGAGCCGGTGAGGCCCACCACGTAGGCGTTCCCGGTCAGCGGCGCCAGGGCCGACATGACCTCGCGCAGCTGCGGGGACGCCCCCTCGACCAGTGAGATCAGCCGGGCCACGGCCCGCGGCCGGCCCTCGCGGGCCTGCGCCACCAGGGAGGGGACGTCCTGCATCACAGCTCCAGTTCGGTCGTACGCCTACGAAAACAAGCCCTCGCCGGAGAGCCGTCAGGCCTTCGGCACCCGCACGATCAGCGCGTCGCCCTGACCGCCGCCGCCGCACAGCGCGGCCGCGCCGGTCCCGCCGCCGCGCCGCTTCAGCTCGAGGGCCAGGTGCAGGACGATACGGGCGCCGGACATGCCGATGGGGTGGCCCAGGGCGATCGCGCCGCCGTTGACGTTCACCTTTTCCGGGGTAACGCCGAGGTCCTTCATTGACTGCACGGAGACCGCGGCGAAGGCCTCGTTGATCTCGATGAGATCGAGGTCGGAAACCTCCAGGCCGTCCTTCTTGAGGGCGTGCTTGATGGCGTTGGAGGGCTGGGACTGCAGCGAGTTGTCCGGCCCCGCCACGTTGCCGTGCGCGCCGATCTCGGCGATCCACTCCAGGCCCAGCTCCTCGGCCTTGGCCTTGCTCATGACGACCACGGCGGCGGCGCCGTCGGAGATCTGCGAGGACGTACCGGCCGTGATCGTGCCGTCCTTGGCGAAGGCGGGGCGCAGCTTGCCCAGGGACTCCGCGGTGGTCTCGGCGCGGATGCCCTCGTCCTTGGCGCACACCACCGGCTCGCCCTTGCGCTGCGGGATCTCGATCGGCGTGATCTCGGCCTCGAACAGGCCGTTCTTCTGCGCGGCGGCGGCGCGCTGGTGCGAGAGCGCGGCGATCTCGTCCTGCTCGGGGCGCTGGAGGCCGAGGCGGGTGTTGTGCTTCTCGGTGGACTCGCCCATGGCGATGTTCTCGAAGGCGTCGGTCAGGCCGTCGTACGCCATCGCGTCGATCATCTCGATCGCGCCGTACTTGTAGCCCTCGCGGGACTTGGGCAGCAGGTGCGGGGCGTTGGTCATGGACTCCTGGCCACCGGCCACGATCACGTCGAACTCGCCGGCGCGGATCAGCTGGTCGGCGAGCGCGATGGAGTCGAGCCCGGAGAGGCACACCTTGTTGACGGTGAGCGCGGGGACGTTCATCGGGATACCGGCCTTCACGGCCGCCTGGCGCGCCGGGATCTGCCCTGCCCCGGCCTGGAGCACCTGGCCCATGATCACGTACTGCACCTGGTCGCCACCGATACCGGCCCGGTCAAGGGCGGCCTTGATCGCGAAGCCGCCGAGGTCGGCTCCGGAGAAGGACTTCAGCGAGCCGAGCAGGCGGCCCATGGGCGTTCGGGCCCCGGCGACAATCACCGAAGTCGTGCTGTTCGTTCCAGACATGAGGCACGGCCCCTTGGGATGAGGAGTGAACGAGGGTTTACCGCCAATGTACTGAGCAGTACGGGTTCCGGTCACCGGGCGGTCAGTGTGATCGCGCGCACGTTGCGTAATCGCATGGGGAGGCGCTGCACTTGGACCATGCTGACGCGCATCGACCACATCGGAATCGCCTGCCACGACCTGGAGAAGACCGTCGACTTCTATACAACGACGTACGGCTTCGAGGTCTTCCACACCGAGGTCAACGAGGAGCAGGGCGTACGCGAGGCCATGCTCAAGATCAACGAGACCTCGGACGGCGGCGCCTCCTACCTCCAGCTCCTGGAGCCGATCCGGGACGACTCGACCGTCGCCAAATGGCTGGCCAAGAACGGCGAGGGCGTGCATCACATCGCCTTCGGCACGGCAGACGTGGACGGCGACGCGGCCGCCATCAAGGACAAGGGCGTACGCGTCCTCTATGAGGAGCCGCGGCGCGGATCGATGGGGTCCCGGATCACGTTCCTGCACCCGAAGGACTGTCACGGCGTCCTGACGGAACTGGTCACTTCCGCGCCCGAGGGGTCCGAGGACCACTGACCCGGAACCCCCTGGGGCCGGTAGGGTTGGGGGCGGCCGTCTCGCTCGCTCGGGCGGCCCCGGGTCGGTGGGTCGGGCGGTACGGGCGTGGGGGCAGCAGGTCCACGCTCAGCGCGTTGATCTGACACCATTCCCCGGGGGCCCCGTTCGGCCGATGGACGGAGCTCGTTTGGAGAGACTTGCGACCAGGGGACGGATGGGACCGCGCAGTGCGGGGCTACGAACGCCAGGAGAGCTCGCGGGCTGAGACCGGCCGGGACGACAGCCTTTCGCGGTTCGAGGCCGAGATGGAGCGGCTGAAGACCGAGCGGGAGAAGGCCGTTCAGCATGCCGAGGACCTCGGCTACCAGGTCGAGGTGTTGCGCGCGAAGCTGCACGAAGCGCGCCGCAGCCTCGCGACCCGCCCTGCCCACGACGGCGCCGACATCGGCTACCAGGCCGAGCAACTCCTGCGGAACGCCCAGATCCAGGCCGACCAGATCCGCTCCGACGCCGAGCGTGAGCTGCGTGATGCCCGCGCCCAGACCCAGCGCATCCTCCAGGAGCACGCCGAGCAACAGGCCCGGCTCCAGTCCGAGCTGCACACCGAGGCCGTCAACCGGCGTCAGCAGCTCGACCAGGAGCTGGCCGAGCGCCGCCGCACCGTCGAGGCGCACGTCAACGAGAACGTGGCGTGGGCCGAGCAACTCCGCGCCCGTACCGAACAGCAGGCCCGCAGGCTGCTCGACGAGTCCCGGGCCGAGTCCGAGCAGTCCCTGGCCGCCGCCCGTGCCGAGGCCGAGCGGCTCACCGAGCAGTCCCGGCAGCGGCTCACCGCCGAGGCCGAGTCGGCGCGCGCCGAGGCCGAAGCGATCCTGCGCCGCGCCCGCACCGACGCCGAGCGGCTCCTCAACGCCGCCTCGACGCAGGCTCAGGAGGCCACCGACCACGCCGAGCAGCTCCGCTCCACCACGGCCGAAGAGGCCGAGACGTCCCGCCGCCGGACCGCCGAGCTGAACCGGACCGCCGAGCAGCGGCTCGCGGAGGCCGAGTCGTCGCTCCGGGAGGCCCGCGCCGAGGCCGAGAAGGTACTCACCGAGGCCAAGGAGAACGCGGCCAAGGCGCTCGCCGACGCCGAGGCGACCAACGAGCAGCGCACCCGTACCGCCAAGGAGCAGGTGGCCCGGCTCGTCGGCGAGGCCAACAAGGACGCCGAGGCCACCAAGGCGGAGGCCGAACAGGCCCTCGCGGACGCCCGCGCCGAGGGCGAGAAGCTGATCGCCGAGGCCGCCGAGAAGGCCCGCACCATCACGGCGGAGGAGACCGCGTCGCAGCTGGCCTCGGCCGCCCGTACCGCCGAGGAGCGCCTCAACAAGGCGGCGGAAGACGCCGAGAAGACCACCAAGGCCGCTTCCGACGAGGCCGAGCGGATCCGCAAGGAGGCCGAGGCCGAGGCGGACCGGCTGCGCGCCGAGGCGCACGACATCGCCGAGCAGCTCAAGGGCGCGGCCAAGGACGACACCAAGGAGTACCGCGCCAAGACCGTCGAACTGCAGGAAGAGGCCCGCCGGTTGCGCGGCGAGGCCGAGCAGCTGCGGGCCGAGGCGGTCACCGAGGGCGAGAAGATCCGCGCCGAGGCCCGGCGCGAGGCGGTGCAGAAGATCGAGGAGGCGGCCGGGTCCGCCGAGGAGCTGCTCACCAAGGCCAAGGGCGACGCGGAGGAGCTGCGGACCGCCGCGGCCGCCGAGTCCGAGCGGGTCCGCACCGAGGCCATCGAGCGCGCCACGACGCTGCGCCGCCAGGCCGAGGAGACCCTGGAGCGCACCCGCGCCGAGGCCGAGGAGAAGCGCACCGAGGCCGAGGAGCAGGCCGAGGCCACCAAGGCGGAGGCCGAGCGGGCCGCCGAGAAGCTGCGCGAGGACGCCGAGAACGGCATCGCTGGGCGGCAGGCGGAGGCCGCCGAGGAACTGACCCGCCTTCACACCGAGGCCGAGCAGCGGCTCACGCAGGCCGAGACCGCGCTCGGCGAGGCGCGCACCGAGGCGAAGCAGATCCGCCGCGAGGCCGCCGAGGAGACCGAGCGGCTGCGCACCGAGGCCGCCGAGCGGATCCGCACGCTTCAGGAGCAGGCCGAGACGGAGGCCGAACGGCTGCGCAGCGAGGCCGCGTCGGACGCCTCGGAGTCCCGCGCCGAGGGCGAGGCCGCGGCGGCACGGCTGCGCACCGAGGCCGCGGACGAGGCCGAGCGGCTGAAGACCGAGGCGCAGGAGACCGCCGACCGGGTCCGCGCGGAGGCCAACGCGGCCGCCGAACGGGTCTCGACGGAGGCCGCAGAGGAGCTGTCCGCCGCGCAGGAGGAGGCCGCCCGGCGCCGCCGCGAGGCCGAGGAACTGCTCGAGTCGGCGCGCACCGAGGCCGACCAGGAGCGGGCCCGGGCGGCCGAGCAGAGCGAGGAACTCCTTGCCTCGGCCCGCAAGCGGGTCGAGGAGGCGCAGGCCGAGGCGCAGCGCCTGGTCGAGGAGGCGGACCAGCGCGCGAGCGACCTGGTGGCCGCGGCCGAGCTGACGGCGCAGCAGGTACGGGACTCGGTGGCGGGTCTGCACGAGCAGGCCGAGGACGAGATCGCGGGCCTGCGCTCGGCCGCCGAGCACGCCGCGGAGCGCACCCGCGCCGAGGCCACCGAGGAGGCCGAGCGGGTCCGGAGCGACGCGTACGCCGAGCGGGAGCGGGCCGGTGAGGACGCGGCCCGGCTGCGCCGCGAGACGCAGGAGGAGACCGAGGCCGCGAAGGCGCTCGCCGAGCGCAGCGTCGCCGAGGCGTTCGCGGAGGCCGAGCGGCTGCGCACGGAGGCCGACGAACACGCGCAGCAGGTGCGTACGGAGGCCGAGGAGCACTCCCAGCGGGTCCGTACGGAGGCCGACGAGCACGCGCAGCGGGCCCGTACCGAGGCGTCCGAGCGGCTCGCCGCCGCCGAGCAGGACGCCTCCCGTACCCGCGCGGAGGCCCGCGGGGACGCGAACCGGATCCGCAGCGACGCCGCGACGCAGGCCGACGAGCTCATCACGGAGGCCACCAGCGAGGCCGAGCGGATGCGCACCGAGGCCACCACCGAGGCGGAACGCGTGCGCACCGAGGCCGCCAACGAGTCGGAGCGGCTGCGCGCCGAGGCCGCCGAGACGGTCGGTTCGGCGCAGCAGCACGCGGAGCGCACCCGTGCCGACGCCGAGAAGCTCAAGCGGGACGCGGAGGCGGAGGCCGAGCGGCTGCTCAGCGAGGCGCGGGCCGAGGCCGAGCAGACCGTGGACGAGGCCCGGAGGGCGGCCAACAAGCGGCGCAGCGAGGCCGCGGAGCAGGTCGACAAGCTCATCACGGAGGCGAGCGCCGAGGCCGAGAAGCTCACCAGCGACGCCAGCGAGAAGGCCCTGAAGACCACCGCGGACGCCGAGCAGCAGGCCGACACCATGGTGGGCGCGGCGCGCAGCGAGGCGGAGCGCCTGGTCTCCGAGGCGACCAACAAGGGCAACGGCATGGTGGAGAAGGCCCGTACGGACGCCGACGAACTCCTCGTCGGCGCGCGCCGGGACGCCACCGCCATAAGGGAACGCGCGGAGGACCTGCGCGACCGGATGACCGCGGAGATCGAAGAGTTGCACGAGCGCGCCCGGCGCGAGTCCGCGGAGCAGATGAAGAGCGCGGGCGAACGGTGCGACGCTCTGGTGAAGGCCGCCGAGGAGCAGCTGGCCGACGCGCAGGCGAAGGCGAAGGAGCAGCTGGCCGAGGCGGACGCGAAGGCCAAGGAGCTGGTGGCGGAGGCCGATTCGGAGGCGGGCAGCGTCCGCATCTCCGCGGTGAAGAAGGCCGAGGGGCTGCTCAAGGAGGCCGAGCAGAAGAAGGCCGACACGGTGCGCGAGGCCGAGCGGATCAAGGCGGAGGCCGAGCGCGAGGCGGCCCGCATGGTCGAGGAGGGCCAGAAGGAGCTGGACGTCCTGGTGCGCAGGCGCGAGGACATCAACGCCGAAATCTCCCGGGTCCAGGACGTTCTGGAGGCGTTGGAGTCATTCGAGACACCGGCGGGCGGGGGCGGCAAGGCCGCGTCGTCCGGCGGGGGCTCCGGAGGTGTCAAGGCCGGTGCCGCGGTAGGTGCCCCTCGATCGGGTGGCAAGTCGTCCGAAAACTAGCCATCGGGCCAATTCTCGTACTAGGTAAGGACGTTCGGCCCTAGGACTGGCAAGCGGTCTGGTGGGTAGCCACCCGAAAGGGGTGTCATTCTCCAGATCAAACGGGCAACTGCTCGATGACACGCCGCCTTGACCCCTAGGATTCTCCTAACACCTCACCGGTCTCATTCGACAGGAACCCCATGAGCGACACTTCCCCCTACGGCTTCGAGCTTGTGCGGCGTGGGTACGACCGCGCTCAGGTGGACGAACGCATTTCCAAGCTCGTCTCCGACCGAGACAGTGCCCTGACGCGTATCACCGCCCTGGAAAAGCGCATTGAGGAGCTCCACCTCGAAACGCAGAACGCCCAGGCGCAGGTCACCGACGCCGAGCCGTCGTACGCCGGCCTCGGTGCCCGCGTCGAGAAGATCCTCCGCCTCGCCGAGGAGGAGGCGAAGGACCTGCGCGAGGAGGCCCGGCGCGCGGCCGAACAGCACCGCGAACTCGCCGAGTCCGCGGCCCAGCAGGTGCGGAACGACGCGGAGGCGTTCGCCGCCGAGCGCAAGACCAAGGCCGAGGACGAAGGCGTCCGCATCGTAGAACAGGCCAAGGGCGAGGCCAACGTCCTGCGGGCCGAGGCCCAGAAGGACGCGCAGTCGAAGCGCGAAGAGGCCGACGCGCTGTTCGAGGAGACCCGCGCCAAGGCCGCGCAGGCCGCCGCCGACTTCGAGACGAACCTCGCCAAGCGCCGCGAGGCCTCCGAGCGCGATCTGGCCTCGCGTCAGGCCAAGGCCGAGAAGCGCCTGGCGGAGATCGAGCACCGCGCCGAGCAGCTGCGCCTGGAGGCGGAGAAGCTGCGCACCGACGCCGAGCGCCGCGCCCGCCAGACGGTGGAGACCGCACAGCGCCAGGCCGAGGACATCGTGGCGGACGCCAACGCCAAGGCGGACCGTATCCGCAGCGAGTCCGAGCGCGAGCTGGCGGCGCTCACCAACCGCCGCGACTCGATCAACGCCCAGCTGACCAACGTCCGCGAGATGCTGGCCACCCTGACCGGCGCCGCGGTCGCGGCCCAGGCAGCGCCGGGCGAGGACGAGCCGGTTACGCGGGGGGTTCCGGCGCAGCAGACGCGCTGAATCCTTCCGTTTCTTCCGTTCCTACGGTGCCGGAGTGCCCCGCACCGACAGGGTCTGTCCCTGTCGGTGCGGGGCACTTTGGTGTGCCGTCAGGCGGGGTGGCACCAAGTGGCGGAGGGTTTTCTCCCGATTTAGCGTTGCCGCATGATCGAGCTGCAGGGGCTCACCAAGCATTACGGGGAGAAGGTCGCCGTCAATGGGCTCACCTTCACCGTCCGACCCGGCGTCGTCACCGGCTTCCTCGGACCCAACGGCGCGGGCAAGTCCACCACGATGCGGATGATCCTCGGCCTGGACCGGCCCACCGCCGGTGACGTACGGATCGACGGGCGGCACTACGACCAGATCCGGCACCCCCTGAAGTACATCGGCGCGCTGCTCGACGCGAAGGCCGTACACGGCGGCCGCAGCGCCTTCAACCACCTGCTCTGCCTGGCCCAGTCCAACGGCATCCCCAAGAGCCGGGTGTACGAGGTCCTGGAGACCGTGGGCCTGACCCTGGTCGCCCGGAAGAAGACCAAGGGCTTCTCGCTCGGCATGGGCCAACGCCTGGGCATCGCGGGCGCACTCCTCGGCGACCCGCAGATCCTGATGTTCGACGAGCCGGTCAACGGCCTCGACCCCGAGGGCATCCACTGGATGCGGAACCTGATGCAGGGGCTCGCGCGGCAAGGCCGTACCGTCTTCGTCTCCTCCCATCTGATGAGCGAAATGGCGCTCACCGCCGAGCACTTGATCGTGATCGGCCAGGGCCGGCTGCTCGCGGACACCTCGATGGCCGACTTCATCCGGGAGAACTCGCGGTCGTACGTACGGCTGCGCTCGCCGCAGCAGGAGCGGCTGCGGGACGTGCTGCACGCGGCCGGGATCACGGTCGTCGAGGCCGGTAGCGGGACCCTGGAGGTGGACGGCGCCCCGGCCGAGCGGCTCGGCGAGATCGCCGCCGAACACCAGCTCGTGCTGCACGAACTGAGCCCCCAGGAGGCCTCACTCGAAGCCGCCTTCATGCAACTCACGGCGGAGTCGGTGGAGTACCACGCGCACTCCGAGACCGGTACCCCGGACACCACGGGCTGGCACGAAACGGACCGGCCCGAAACGGACCGGCCCGGCGCGGCGCCCGCACCCGGCCCCGCGTGGGGCGAGTCCTGGCAGCGGAGGAATCGGAAGAATCAGCGGAAGGGGCTCTGAGGGATGGCGTCGACGCGCGTACTCAAGTCCGAGTGGACCAAGATCCGGTCGGTGGCGTCGACCGTGTGGACGCTGAGCCTGGCCGTGCTCGTGACGATCGGCCTGGGCCTGCTCATCTCCATCCTCGTGAGCAACGACTTCGACAACATGAGCCCCGAGCAGCGCCTCGGCTTCGACGCGACCGCGATCAGCTTCGCCGGGATGGGCCTCGGCCAGCTCGCGATGATCGTCTTCGGGGTGCTCGTGGTGTCGAACGAGTACAGCACTGGCATGATCCGCACCTCGCTCGCGGCGGTGCCTCAGCGCGTCCGGTTCCTGCTCAGCAAGATCGTGGTGGCCACGGCCCTTGCCCTGGTCGTGAGCATGGCCACGGCGTTCCTCTCGTTCTTCCTCGGGCAGTCCGTGATGGGTGAGCACGGGGTGTCGATCGGTGCGCCCGGGGTGCTGCGCGCGGTGTTCGGCGGTGGGGTCTATATGACCCTGATCGCGGTCTTCTCGATGGGCGTGGCGGCGATGCTGCGCGGCCCGATGCTCTCCCTCGGCATCCTGATGCCGTTCTTCTTCCTGATCTCCAACGTCCTCGGCAACGTCCCGGCGACCAAGAAAGTCGGCCAATTCCTGCCGGACCAGGCGGGCGGCAAGATCATGGAAACGGTCACGCCGGTGGGCGACGACACTCCGTACGGACCATGGGGCGGGTTGGCGATCATGGTGGCTTGGGTGGGGGTGGCGTTGCTCGGGGGGTTCGCGGTGTTGAAGAGGCGGGATGCCTGAATCCGCGAGAGCCGCGCCCCTAGGCTCGCCGCGTGCCCCGTAGCCTCGCCGCCCTCGGCCTCGCCACCGTCCCCTTCGAGCACCCCCTCGCCTACCCCGGCCGCCCCGTTCCCGAGCCCGCACTGCTCCTCGGAGAGGACCTGCTGCGGCTGATCCCGGACGACGGCCCGCCCGGCGGGTGGCCGGTGGAGGGAGGCAAGCCGCTCGACGGGTTCCTCCGCGACCACGGCCTGCCCCGACTCCCCGCCCGCCACCCCGTCCTGGCCGTCGGCTCCAACGCCTCCCCCGCCCAGGTCGCGTACAAGCTGCGCACCCGGAAGCTGCCCTCGGGCGTCCCGATGGTGCCGCTCACCGTGCGCGGCCTTGAGGTCGGCTGCTCGGCGCACATCGGCCGGGCGGGATACGTGGCGGCCGCGCCGTACCAGGACCCGGTGGCCGTACGCACGCTCGTGGTGAGCTGGCTGGACGACGCCCAGCTCGCCGCCGTCGACGCCTCCGAGGCGCACTACCGGCGCCGCCCGCTCATCCCGGACGCCTTCGGGCTCACGCTGCCGAACAGCCGACCGCTGACCGGCGTCGAGGTCTACGTCGGCAAGCACGGCGTGCTCATCGGCGCCGACGGACTGCCGCGCCCGGGCGGCGGCGACCAGGCCACGCTGCTCGACGCCCTGCTCGCCGAGTCGGCCCGGCTGCGTGAGCTGCTCGGGCCCGACCCGGAGTCCTGGGTGCGGATCGCCCGCGCCGATGCGGCGGTACGGGAACGGGCCGGGCGGATCTTCGCCGAGGAGGGCCGGGTCTTTACCCGCGCTTGGCCGGAACCGTCAGCACGTGGATATCCTCCTAACCCTTACGGGGGCGTATGCCATGCCCCGACGACCTGACCTGTCGATGGGTGCGGAGAATGATCGAGGCAGTCGGCCTGACCAAGCGCTATGGCGCCAAGACCGCCGTGTACAACCTGTCCTTCCAAGTGCGGCCCGGCACCGTGACCGGCTTTCTCGGACCGAACGGCTCCGGCAAGTCCACGACGATGCGGATGATCCTCGGCTTGGACAACCCCACCGATGGCCGGGTGACCATCGCCGGGCACCCCTATCGGAAGCTGCCGAACGCGCCACGCCAGGTGGGCGCGCTGCTCGACGCCAAGGCGGTGCACGGCGGCCGGCACGCCCGTAACCACCTGCTTTCGCTCGCCCAGCTCTCCGGCATCCCGGCCCGCCGGGTCGACGAGGTGCTCGGCGTGGTCGGCCTGCAGGACGTGGCGAAGAAGCGGTCCAAGGGGTTCTCGCTCGGCATGGGGCAGCGGCTCGGCATCGCGGCCGCGCTCCTCGGCGACCCGCAGGTGCTGCTCTTCGACGAGCCGGTCAACGGCCTCGACCCGGAGGGCATCCTCTGGGTCCGTAACCTGATGAAGTCCCTGGCCGCCGAGGGCCGTACGGTCTTCGTCTCGTCCCACCTGATGAGCGAGATGGCGCTCACCGCCGAGCACCTGATCGTGATCGGCCGCGGGCAGCTGCTCGCGGACATGAGCGTACGAGAGTTCATCGCGGCCAACTCCGCGGGCTTCGCCCGGGTCCGCACGCCGGACACCGAGCCGGAGCAGCGCGAGAAGCTGACCGCCGCGCTCACCGAGGCGGGCGGCCAGGTCCTGCCCGAGCAGGACGGCGCGCTGCGCATCACCGGCCTTCCGCTGCCCCGCATCAGCGACCTCGCGCACGACGCGGACGTACGCCTGTGGGAGCTGTCGCCGCACCAGGCGTCCCTGGAAGAGGCGTACATGCGGCTCACCCAGGGCGCCGTCGACTACCGGTCCACGCAGGACCAGCGGGTCGGGCTGCAGCAGCAGATGCCGGGGCCGCACATGGGTCCTGGGGGTGCGCCGGGGCAGCCGCCGATGCCGATGCCGGTGCCGGGCGAGGGCCAGCCGGGTTGGTACCCGCCGCCCGCACCGGGGCAGGGCGGCCAGCCGTTCGGGGCGCCGCAGGGCACGATGCCGCAGGGCGCGATGCCCCAGGGCGCGATGCCGCAGGGCGGGGCGCCGCAGGTTCCGCCGCCCACCGGGGTGCCCGGCGCGCCGGTCGCCGCACCGGCCGCGCCGCCCGTGCCGCAGAGCGCCGCCCAGGACAACCCGTACGCCCAACAGCCGCCGCAGCAGCAGCCGCAGGGCGAGCCCGCCGCCGACCTGACCAAGCGCGACAACACCGAGGACGCCGCCCGATGACCGCCGCACCGACCCCGCAGCAGCCGCCCCAGCCGCCTCAAGCGCCTCAAGCGCCTCAAGCGCCTCAAGCACAGCCTCAGCCGCAGCAGTCCCAGCCGTTGCCTCCGCAGGCGGCCGCGCCCGCGCAGCCGCCCGAGGGGGCGACCATGGCGTTCGGGAAGGTCGACCCGGCCGCGGCGGCCGCAGCCGCGCAGGGAGCACCCGCTGCCCCGGCCGCGCCCGCCGCACCGGCGCCCCAAGGCGCCCCCGCCGCACCCCAAGGCGCTCCAGCTGGTGGCGACTGGCAGGCCGCCTCCAACGACGGCACGTACACCTCGCCGATTCCGATCGTCAAGACGCACCTCGGCCACGCCCTCGCCTCCGAGTGGACCAAGATCCGGTCGGTGCGCTCCACTATGTGGACGCTCGGCGTGATGGTGGGTCTGATGCTCGGTCTTGGGCTCGGCATCGCCGCGATCGTGAGCGCGTCCGGTGTCAACGTCAGCCGCGAGTCGCCGCTCGGGATGGGCTTCGTCGGCGTGCTCTGCGGCTCCCTCTGCGTCATCACGCTCGGGGTGCTCACGGTGTCGTCCGAGTACGGCACCGGCATGATCCGTACGACCATGACCGCCTGCCCGAGCCGTGGCCGGGTGCTCGGCGCGAAGGCCATCGTGTTCTTCGCGCTGGTCTTCACCCTCACCACCACGGTCGCGGCCCTGGTCGGCGCCCTGCAGACCGCGCTCGTGGACGGCGCCCCCTCCACCGGGGACGACTGGCTCCGCGCCACCGTAGGCGTGGGCCTCTACACGGGCCTGCTCGGGCTGCTCTCGCTCGCCGTCGGCTCGCTCGTGCGGCACTCAGCAGGCGCGATCACCATCATGATCGGCGTGGTGCTGCTCCCGCTGGTGCTCGCCTTCTTCATGTTCTCCAAGGCGCTCGAAGACGTGCAGCGGGCGCTGCTTGAGTACAACATCCCGAGCCAGGTCGTCGGCATCTACGCCAACGAAGCGCAGATCGGCTTCTCCGGCCCGTACGGCTGGCAGCCGGTCCTGATCATGCTGGTAGCCGCGGCCGTCGCCCTCGGCGGGGCCTTCGCCGCTCTGGAGGCGCGCGACGTCTGACCCGGCGTACGACCGGGGGCGACCGCCTCCAACTCCCTCAGAAACGAGGCGCGTTACGGGACCGCTGCACCCGCGTGGTGCGGCGGTCCCGCGCGTTCCAGCACGCCTTGTGCCAGTGCCGACGGTCCTCCACCCCGGCGCCGTACTCCGGCCAGGCCACCACGTGCGCGACGCCCGACGGGATCCCCTGGTCGCAGCCCGGGCAGCGATACGTCTTGCCCGCGACGCTCGCGCCCGCGACGTGCCGGACGCTGTACGTCTCGCCCTGCCAGCTCTCGCTGTGCTGGTGCCCGCCGTAGCGGCCGCCGCCCTCCTCGTCCGCGCCTCGGCGCGGGACGGCGCCCTTGGGACGGTTACGACGCGGAGACACGGAACACCTCACGGGCTTGGTGCAGGGGCAAGAGCGCATCAAGCCTACGCGGCACCCCCCTGGGTAGGCGCCCATCACCGGATTCTCGTCCCGCACGGGCCGTGCGTGGACTTGTATGACCGTGTTCAAGTCCGCAAGTAAAGAAATGGGCCAACCTCTGTGCCAGGCCGTGCCCTTGGCACGTGCTGCGCGTTGTTGCCCGTGGGGGAGCACCGCGTCGGCGCCGAGAAAGGCAGGAGTGGCGATGCGTGTAGGAAGTTTTGTACTGGCCGCGCAGTTCCCCGGCCAGGGTCAGGGGGAAGCGCTGCACCGCGCGGTGCGCACCGCGGAGGTCAGCGAGGAATCCGGGCTCGACTCGGTCTGGCTCGCGGAACACCACTTCGTGCCGTACGGCGTGTGTCCGTCGTCCGTCACCTTCGCGGCGCTGCTGCTCGGCCGCACCCGGCGGATCCGGGTCGGCACGGCCGTGAGCGTACTGCCGACCCAGCATCCCGTGGCGCTCGGGGAGCAGGCCGCGCTGCTGCACCTCACGGCCGGGGGGCGGTTCACGCTCGGCGTCGGGCGGGGCGGACCCTGGGTGGATCTGGAGGTCTTCGGGCAGGGCGTCGAGGCGTACGAGCGGCACTATCCGGAGTCGCTCGACCTGCTGTTGCGCTGGCTGCGCGAACCGCGCGTCGCGGCCGCGGGTGAACGGTTCTCCTTCCGTGAGGTGGCGGTGGTGCCACGCCCGGACGAAGCCCTCATCGACGGGCCGTCGATCGACGCGGCGCCGCCCCATGGCCCGCTGAGCAACCTGGCCAACGGCCCTCTGACAAACGGCCCGCTCGCCAACAGCCCGCTGACAAACGGCCTTCTGACCCATGACCCGCTGACCCACGACCCGCTGACCCGAGGCCCGCTGAGCCAAGCCCCTCTGACCCACGACACCCTGCTCAACAACGCCCCGTCCGGCGGCGCCGCGGGCCCCGAGGTCGTGCTCGCGTGTACCTCGCCCGCGAGTGTGCGGCTCGCCGCGGAGCGCGGGTTGCCGATGCTGCTCGGTATGCACATCGGGGACGAGGAGAAGGCCGAAATGGTCGCGCTGTGGCGGTCCCGGGCGCTTGCCGCGGGCCGTTCGCCGGAGGAGGTACGGGCCGCCGCCCATGTCTCCGCCGGTGTGGTGCAGATCGAGGACCGCAGCGCGCAGGCCGCGGAGAGGCTCCTGAAGGCGATGCCGGGCTGGCTGAAGCAGGGCCTGGACGCCCATGTCACGGTCGACGGCCGCGAGCGGAGCATGCGGGACCCGCTCGCGTACACCGAACTGCTCTGCGGCATCCACCCGGTGGGCACCCCGAAGCTGTGCGCGGACCGGCTCGCGGCAACCTCGGAGCGCACCGGCATCACGCGGTTCGCGCTCCTGGTGGAGGGCTCGGGGGACCTGGCGGCGACGGAGGAGAACGTGCGCCGCCTGGGCGCCGAGGTGCTGCCCCGGCTGCAATGAACCCACGGCCGGGGAAGGAACCCACGGCCGAGGAAGCGAACGGAACCCACGGCCGAGAAGGCCGGGGACCCGATGGGCTGCCGCCCCGGTCTGTACACCTCCCGCGAACGGAGCGGCAGCAACAGGGTTCAGCAATCCCGGAGTTCCGGCGACTGGTTCAGCAACTGACCACGTATCGAGGTGAACTTGGCCAGTCGATCATCAGCGTCGGAACTGAGCGGGAAGACCGCGACGCGGTGGCAGTTCTGGAATGCGAGACGCACTCCGAAGTGGCGCTCAAGTGCCCCTCGGATCGCGTCACTCGCAAGCGCACGCAGCAGCTGACCACGCGCCTGCTCGTCCGGCGGCGGCGTCTGGTTGTCGGCGAACTCACCGCCGTCGACCTTCAACTGGACCGCCAGAGAGCTGATCATCTCCCATGCAAAAGGCAGGGAGGTCCGGACGCAGTCGACGAAGGCGTCTTCGTCGACCTCGCCTCGCTCGGCCTGTTCCAACAGCGCCGGTGAGACGTCGAGCGACATGGGTTCTCCTCTCGCACCCCCGAGCGACGGGGGTTGACGGACAGGGAAGGAAATCGCCTACGCAGCGTGCACGCGCCGCGACCTCCCGCTTCCACGGTAAGCAACCTGTCCTGCGCGCACCAGGAAAATGCGCACACAACCGGCCATTGGCGAACGGGAGTGGCGGGAAAAGCAACGTCGTCCGAAGTACCGGACAAACGGTTCGACGGGACGGACAGCGACACGTGGGGCGACGGGAGCGCGGAGGCGGTCGGGCGCCGGGCGAATCGCGTCCACCCCGGGGCGTCCAGTAGCGTTGCCGACCATGCGTCTCGTCATCGCCCGCTGCTCCGTGGACTACGCGGGCCGGCTCACCGCCCATCTGCCCCTCGCGCCCCGCCTCATCCTCGTGAAGGCGGACGGCAGCGTCTCCATCCACGCGGACGACCGCGCCTACAAGCCCCTCAACTGGATGTCCCCGCCCTGCACGCTCAAGGAGAGCGCCGGGGACGGCGACGGGGCAGGGGCCGGGGCCGCGGCGGTCTGGACCGTGGTGAACAAGGCGGGCGAGAAACTCATCATCACCATGGACGAGGTGCTGCACGACTCCTCGCACGAACTGGGCGTGGACCCCGGCCTCATCAAGGACGGCGTGGAGGCCCACCTCCAGGAACTGCTCGCCGACCGGATCGAGACCCTCGGCGAGGGCTATACGCTGATCCGCCGCGAGTACCCGACGGCGATCGGCCCGGTCGACATCCTCTGCCGGGACGCGGACGGCGCGACGGTGGCCGTGGAGATCAAGCGCCGCGGCGAGATCGACGGCGTGGAGCAGCTCACCCGCTATCTGGAACTCCTCAACCGCGACCCCCACTTGGCGCCCGTGAAGGGCATCTTCGCGGCCCAGGAGATCAAGCCGCAGGCTCGCGTGCTCGCGACGGACCGCGGGATCGACTGCGCGGTGCTCGACTATGACGCGTTGCGCGGCATTGAGGACGACAAGCTGCGGTTGTTCTGAGCCTGCTGGGGGCTGCGCCCCCAGCCCCTCCCCTTCCCCCTTTAAGCGCCGTTCTGTCCCGCCGTTCTGTCCCGATCTAAGCGCCGTCCTGTGCCGACGACGTACCCGGCCAGGACGGCGACGGCTTGCCGCTCTCCGTCGGTTCCGGGTCCTGCGTGGACGGCGGCGGGGTCGACGTGGGCGGCTTCGAGGTCGTCGGGTCGTCGGACGGAGTCGTCGGGTCGCCCGAGGGCGTGGTCGGGTCGTCGGACGGAGTCGTCGGGTCGCCCGAGGGGGTGCTCGGGTCGTCGGACGGAGTCGTCGGGTCGCCCGAGGGCTCGCCGCTCGTCGTCGGGCCGTCGGAGGGGCCCCCGCTGCCCGCGGTCTCCGGCACGGACTCGGGGTCGGCCGGGCGGCTCGTGGCGTCGTCCGTCGTTTCCTTGTCCGAGGGCTGGTCGTCGTTCTCGCCCTGCTCATCGGTGGTCTGCTGCGGCCGTACGGTGTCCGCGGGCCCCTCCTCCTGGTCGGACATCGCGCCGAGCGTCACCACGGTGCCGAGTACGACCGCGAGCAGCGCAACCGCGCCCGCGGCCACAAGGTTGCGGCGCCGGGCGCCGACGACCGCGCGCGGGGTGCCGCCCACCGGGGTCGGCTCGGCGTCGGCGGCCGGGACGGCATGGCGGGTGACGACGGTCTCCACCTCGTCGTCCAGGGCGGGCGACGACAGGGGCAGCGGCGGCGCCGGGAAGCCACCGGACGGCGTGGCCGACTCGCCGTACACCACACCGCCGGAGCGGTCCGTGACCAGGGCCAGGGCCCGCCGCCCCGCGACGGTGCCGCGCTTGTCGGCGAGCGCGCGGCGCAGCCCGATGGAGGCCTCCAGCTCGGCGCGGGCCCGGTCGAGGTTGCCGCCGAGCAGCGCGAGGATGCCCAACTCGTGGTGGAAGTACGCCTCTTCGGCCACCTCACCCGCGAGCCGTGCCGCCTCCTGCCCGGAGCGCAGGGCGCGCTCCCAGGCGCCCCACGCGAAGCCCGCGGCGAGCACGGGGGCGGCGGTGCGGGCGAGCAGTACGGCGGCGCTGAGGCGCCCGGAGTCGGTGTCCGGGACCAGCGCGCTCAGGGTGGCGACGACGGCGTCCGCCTGCGTCGCGGCCTGCCGCGGGGTCACCGACGCATGCCCGACCCACCAGGCGTAGTGCTGGGCGGCGGTGTGCGCACGGGCCCGGGACCGCTCGGCGTAGCCCGCGGCCCGCAGCTGGTCGCAGACACCGGCGGCGAGCCGGTAGCGGGCACCGACCGGCGTGACCAGCGCGGCGGCCACCAGCTCGCCGAGCGCGGCGTCCGCGTGGGTGTCGCCCACCAGCGCGGGCAGGTGCGTCTGGTGCGGCACCTCGCCGCCGAGCGCGAGCGCGAACTCCAGGGTGGCGCGGGCGGATTCACTCAGCCGCTCCGCGAGCACCGCGGCGGGCGCGGCGGCCTCGGCGAACGTGGGCAGCGGCAGCGGTACGTCGTGGCCGCGCTCGGCATCGCCGGAGGCGCCGGACACCGCGGCCCCGCCCTGATCCGCCTCGGCCGCCAACTCCTCCCGTTCCGCCCGGATCTGGTCCCGCTGCCGCAGCAGCGCCCCCGCCTGGACGAAGCGCAGCGGCAGCCCCTCGGACTCGAACCAGAGGTCCCCGGCGAGCGCCGCCTCGTCGTCGGTGAGCGGTCGGCCCGTGCTGCGCTCCAGGAGCTCGAGCCCGCCGCCGCGGCCCAGACCGCCGAGGAAGACCTCTTCGAGGTGCGACTCGGCGAGCGGCGCGGCCACATCGGGCGTGGCGGCGAGCAGGAAGGCGCACTCGGGCGTCGCGGCGAGCAGCTCCTCCAGGGCGGCGCCGCCGAACTCCAGGTCGTCCAGGACGACGACGGCGCCGATGTCGCGTACGAATTCCAGGACCTGGGAGTCGTCGGGACGGAGCAGCGGGCCGTCGCCGACGGTGGCGTACACGGAGGCGTAGAGCTCGAAGAGGAGCTCGGTGGGCGTGCGGTGGTGGCCTGAGAGGCGTACGACACCGTCGGGCGCGAGGTCGGCGCAATCCTCCGCGACGCTCTCGAGCAGCGCCGTACGGCCGGAACCGGAAGGTCCGGTGAGGCGCACGGACCGGCCGCGCGCGAGCAGCCGCACCAACCGCTCCCGCTCCTCCTGGCGTTCCAGGAGCGGCGGCGTCGCCAGGACGGGCCCGGGCGGCACCGGGGGCCGGGCGGCGCGGCGCCGCTCGGCGCGCTCGGCGGTGTCCCACTTGCGCGGCGGGGACGGCTGCCTGCCGGGCGGACAGGGCTCTATCTCGCTGCCGTCGACGGGATTGACCGTCAGGAGGAAGTCGCCGGAGACGAGTTGCACGGGGCGGACCGGCGCGGGGCCAGCGGGTTCGGGCATGAGCGGATCGCGCGGCGGCCGTCCCTTGGCGTCCGCCCGGTCCTCACCGTCACCGGCATCGCCACCCCGCTTCGCTGCGGACGCGCCGCCGTCACGGCCGTGCTGTTCCGGTCCCCGGTGCATCGGGTCCATCGTCAAAGCCCCTCAAGAGCGAGTGTGGTACTGACCCCCCGGCCGTTCGCACACATCACTGTCGCTTCGGGTCCGGTGCCGCCGGGCGGGTCCTGCGAGGGCGAGCGACCGAACCATAGACCGTGCGCCGGTCGCGGGGAACGGGCGGGGTTATCCGTCGTCCGGGACGTCACGGTCTCGTGAGGTTCGCGAGCGTGGCTGTGTTTGCTCCGGTAACGCCGGTTGCGCCGGTTGCGTCGGTTTCCAAGGGATGCGCACTGCGCGCCGGTTGGGTTTGCACGGTATGTGCCTTACCCATGAGCGCGTCGCCGGAGACGCGTGTGACCGGAGCGCGCTAGAGAGGATGCGCGCCGATGCCGCCCTCGATCGCCAGAATCCGGTGCAGCCGGGTGGCGACCAGGAGGCGCTGCATCTGCGGCGGTACGTTCCGGAGCACCAGGCGGCGGCCGCAGCGGCCGGCCTGGCGGTGCGCTCCCATGATCACGCCGAGCCCGGTGGCGTCGAGGGCGGCCAGCTCGGTCAGATCGAGCACGAGGTCGCCCGCTCCCTCGTCAAGCGCCGAGTGCAGGACAGTCCGGGCGTCCGCCGCGCTTCGTACGTCGAGGCGTCCCCCGACGGTCAGCTGGGCGTGGTCGCCCCTGATGTGCATATGCGCTCCCCGAGAGTGCTGCTGCGTCTTCATGCCCTGTCGTCACTGCTGTCTCAAGCCGACTCACGCTGGCTCAAGCCATCACCGTCTTCACTGCTCTCACTGAATTGACTCGCTTACGGACGCAGAAGTTGCCGTCCGTAGGCGAACCGATACCCAATTCACCCGTGAGAGGGACCGAAACGGCTCGGCGCCGCCGGAGGTCATCCGTCGGGCGCGGGCCCCGCACCGGTGGTCAACCGGTGGCCGACCGGCGGTCAGTAGCGGTAGAAGCCCTGCCCGCTCTTGCGGCCGATGTCACCGGCGTCGACCATCCGGCGCATACCCTCCGGCGGGGCGAACTTCTCGTCCTGGGACTCGGTGTAGATGTTTTCCGTCGCGTGCAGCAGGATGTCGACCCCGGTCAGGTCCGCCGTGGCGAGCGGGCCCATCGCGTGGCCGAAGCCCAGCTTGCAGGCGATGTCGATGTCCTCCGCCGTGGCGACGCCGGACTCGTGGAGCTTGGCCGCCTCGACGACGAGCGCCGAGATCAGCCGGGTGGTGACAAACCCGGCGACGTCGCGGTTGACGACGATGCAGGTCTTGCCGACGGACTCGGCGAACTCCCGTGCGGTGGCAAGGGCTTCGTCGCTGGTCTTGTAGCCGCGCACCAGCTCGCAGAGCTGCATCATCGGCACCGGCGAGAAGAAGTGGGTGCCGACGACCCGCTCGGGGCGCTCGGTGGCGGCCGCGATCTTGGTGATCGGGATGGCGGAGGTGTTGGAGGCGAGCACGGCGTCGTCGCGCACCAGCTTGTCGAGCGCCCGGAAGATCTCGTGCTTGACCTCGAGCTTCTCGAAGACGGCCTCGACCACGAGGTCCGCGTCGGCGGCCGCGTCCAGGTCAGTGGTCGCGGTGATCCGCCCAAGCGCGGCCTCGGCATCGGCGGCGTCCAGCTTGCCCTTGCTCACGAACTTCTCGTACGACGCCTTGATGCCGTCCGTGCCCCGGGTCAGGGCCTCATCCGTGACATCGCGCAGGACCACGTCCCAGCCCGCCTGGGCGGAGACCTGAGCGATTCCCGAGCCCATGAGTCCGGCCCCGACGACGGCAAGCTTCCTGGCCACTGTGCGATCCCCTTACACGCTTACGGTGTTGCACGCTGTTCACGTATATCTCTCCGGCGGACCTTAGTGCCCGTGAAGCCGTCACGGGGCACTTCGAGACACGGCTCACGTCTCACTTGACGGACATCACACGGCCGTACCCCTGCCAGGGCCCATCAGGCCGCCCGTACCGCGTAGTTGAGGACCTTTTCGCTCATTAGGTCCTCGATCTCGTCGAGCAGCGCGAGCACGTCGCGGGAAACGATCTCGGGTTTGCCGCCGTTGACCATCGCGCGCCCGATGACGCCCATCACGGTCTGGTGCGCCCAGCTGAGCTGACCGGCGATGAGGGTCGGCATCGGGTCGTCCTCAGCGGCCCCGGTCTCGGCGCGCAGGGTGGCCTCCAGGTCCTCGATGATCAGCTGCTGCATGGCGAAGAGCCGGGACATCAGCGTCGGGGCCCCGTGGATCACCTTCATGAACTTCTCGTAGCCCTCCATCAGCCCCACCCGGGGCGAGACTGACTCGACCTCGGAACGCAGCTCACGCAGAACGGCCTCGGCGGCGGACTCCCCCTCGCGCCGCCCCCGTACCCAGCGCGACATCCGGTCGACAACGCCCTCCATCCGGTCGAGATAGAGGTCCTCCTTGGTGGAGAAGTAGTTGTAGACCGTGTTCACGGACACATCGGCGGCGTCCGCGACCTCCGCGATGGTGACCGCGTCGAAGCTGCGCTCCAGGAAGAGCCCCGTGGCCACATCCGAGATGCGCTGCTTGGTCTGGCGCTTCTTCCGCTCTCTGAGCCCCTCTGCCATGCCCTCATCGTAGGCGTCGCTGACCTCACTGAAAACTTGGTGTCATCGCAAAATTTCAGTGGCTCTGTTTTTCTTGAGGCATGGCAATCATCAGCACCGCCGGCCTCGCCAGGACGTTCACGACCAAGCGGGGCCCGGTCGAGGCCGTGCGCTCCATCGACCTGACCGTCGCGCCCGGCGAGATCCTCGGCTTCCTCGGCCCGAACGGCGCCGGCAAGACGACCACCCTGCGGATGCTCACCACGCTGCTCCCACCCACCGGCGGAGCCGCCACGATCGCGGGCTGCGACCTGGCCCGCGACCCGGCCGGCGTCCGCGCGAAGACCGGATACGTCGCCCAGTCCGGCGGCGTCGACCCGAACATCTCGGTACGCGAGGAACTGGTCACCCAGGGCCGCCTCTACCGCCTGACCAAGACTCAAGCTGCCGCGCGCACCAAGGAGTTGGCCCGCGATCTGGGCCTGACCGAACTGCTCGACCGCACGTGCGGGGCGCTCTCCGGCGGCCAGCGTCGCCGCCTCGACATCGCGATGGGCCTCACCCACCGCCCCGAGGTGCTCCTCCTCGACGAGCCCACGACCGGACTCGACCCGGGCAGCCGCGCCGACCTGTGGAACCTGATCCGCCGACTGCGCGACGAGCACGGCACGACGGTGTTCCTCACCACGCACTACCTCGACGAGGCCGACGCACTCGCCGACCGCGTGGTGATCGTCGACCACGGCACGGTCGTCGCCGAGGGCACCCCCGCCGAGCTCAAGCTGCGCCACACCGGCACCGCGAACGCCACGCTGCAGGACGTCTTTCTGTCGGTCACCGGGCGCGGACCGGCACCCAAGGACCAGCCCCCCGTCGCCGTCTAAGGAACCCCATGTTTCTGCACGACACCGCCATCATTTTCGGCCGGTACGTCCGGCAGACCCTCCGCTCCCGGCTCCAGATGCTCTTCGGCGTGGTGATGCCACTGCTGTATCTGTTCTTCTTCGGGCCACTCCTGACCGAGCTGCCGCTCAATGCGACCGGAAGCTCCTGGCAGGTCCTCGTGCCCGGCCTGCTGCTCCAACTCGGCCTGTTCGGCGCCTCGTTCTGCGGCTTCTCGATCATCATGGAGAAGAATTACGGCGTCGTCGACCGGATGCGCGTCACCCCCGTCAGCCGGCTCGCGCTGCTCCTCGGCCGCGTCCTGCGGGACGCGCTGCTCTTCGCCTTCCAGGCGGTGCTGCTGGTGCTCGCCGCCGTCGTGATGGGGCTGCGCGCGCCGCTCGCCGGGGTGCTCATCGGCTTCGCGTTCGTGGGCGCGCTCTCGGTCTCGCTCGCCTCACTGTCGTACGCCCTGGCCCTGACCGTGCAGACGCCGCAGGAGTTCGGCCCGGTCATCAACTCCGTGGCCATGCCCGCGATGCTGCTCTCCGGCCTGATGCTGCCGATGGCGCTCGCGCCCGGCTGGCTCGACGTGCTCTCGCGCTTCGTGCCCGTGCGCTATCTCGTGGACGCGGTACGGGCCGCGTACGTCGGCGACTACGCCGGTCCGCAGATGCTGTACGGCACGCTCGTGGCGCTCGCCCTGTGCGCGGTGTCCGTGACGGTCGGCACACGGCTGTTCCGGCGGGCCGGCGCGTGAGGGTCCGGGAGGTCGGCCGGGGCGGCCCGGAGCGGACATCGCACCGCCGACCTGAGTAACCTCGGCGGCATGGTCATTCTGTCGCGCATCTACACCCGTACCGGGGACAAGGGCACCACCGCACTCGGCGACATGAGCCGCGCCCCCAAGACCGATCTGCGGATCGCCGCGTACGCCGACGCCAACGAGGCCAATGCGGTGCTCGGCACGGCGATCGCGCTCGGCCAGCTGCCGGAGGAGGTCGTCAAGGTCCTCACCCGGGTCCAGAACGACCTCTTCGACGTCGGCGCCGACCTCTCCACGCCGGTGGTCAAGAACGCTGAAGACTCGGCATACCCGCCGCTGCGGGTCGAGCAGTCCTACGTCGACAAGCTCGAGGCGGACTGCGACCACTTCAACGAGCAGTTGGAGAAGCTCCGTTCGTTCATCCTGCCCGGCGGCACGCCCGGCGCGGCCCTGCTGCACCAGGCCTGCACGGTCGTACGCCGCGCCGAGCGCTCCACGTGGGCGGCGCTAGAGGTGCACGGCGAGACGATGAACCCGCTGACGGCGACGTATCTGAACCGCCTCTCCGACCTCTTGTTCATCCTGGCCCGCACGGCCAACAAGGAGGTCGGGGACGTGCTCTGGGTTCCCGGCGGCGAACGCTAGCGCAGGAGGCGGCTGAGCGGCCGCCGCTCCCCCGTGGCGGCGGCCTCGCTCGCGGGCGGCTTGCTCGGGAACACCGTGTACCCCAGCGCGATCAGACCGTGGATCCCGAGCAGCTTCAGCGTCTGCCCCTGCCAGCCGACCAGGGACTCGGTACGGGACGCGTCCCCGACGTACCAGATGGCCAACTGCAACAGCCCGAGCGCGAGCGCCGCCCCGCCAAGGGACCGCAGCCACACCCGCCACTCGTACTTCGCCCGGTCGAAGCCGTACCGCTTCAGCGGCCTCGGCCCGCCCGCGAAACGGTGCGCGAAGAGCTCGTCCAGCCACTTCACGGTGGCGTGCCCGTGCGCGGCCGTATAGCCGATGTAGAGCGCGGCGAGGCCGTGCTTCCAGTCCGGCGACGCCCCGTTCCTCAGGTCGATCACCGTGACCACCAGGAGCACGACCTCCAGAAGCGGCTCGCAGAGCAGCACGGCGGCGCCCGCCCGTGGCTTCTTGGCCAGATAGCGCAGGCTGAGCCCGAGGGCCAGGAACACCCAGAAGGCGACCTCACAGGCGATGATCAGCGCGACGATCACGGGACTTCTCCTCTTCGGGTCCGCTACCGGCCTTCCGGTCCTCTCCCGGCCTCTCCGGTCCCCTTCAGCGTCCCGTGCCGTGGCGCCGCTTTCGTCGTCGGCAGTGACGAAGTGCGGGTCCATCGAAAGTTGCAGCGTGATCTACCGCTACGGGGGAGGTCGAGCCGCCCCGCACCGTGTTGGATTGAAGGCGTGAGACTCCCCCGACCGCACCGCCACGACGTGCTGATCGCCGTCGCCGGTCTGCTCGGCGGCCTGATCCTGTACGCGATCGGCGTGCACACGACGCCGTCCCGTCTACTCCCCGACCGGGCGGTGCTCGTGCCGCTCGTCGTGATGGCCGCGCTTGAGCTGCTGCGGCGCACCCGGCCGCAGTTCGCCCTGGTCATGGCGGTGCTCACGCTCACCGCCGATCAGTTCACCAGCGGCAGCCTGGCCACGATCGTGATGTTCACGGACATCATCTACGCCGCCGTGGTGTACGGAACCCCGCGCTCCGCCCGGCGGATCCCGGTGACCGCCGCCCTGATCACGGTGGTCGGCACGATCGGCTTCCTGGTCTGGTTCCGCAAGCCGGAGGCGATCGTCTTCGGCATCCTGATCGGTCTGGTCGGCTACGCCCCGGCCGCCACCGGCGCGATCGTACGCAACCACCGCGACGCCGCCGAGACGGCCCGCCTCCGTGCCGAACAGACCGCGCTGCTCGCCGAGATGGACCGGGTGCAGGCGGTCACCGCGGAGCGCTCCCGGATGGCCCGCGAACTGCACGACATGGTCGCCAACCACCTCTCCGCGATCGCCATCCACTCCACCGCGGCGCTCTCCCTGGACGACGCGAAGACCACCCGCGACGCCCTCACCGTCATCCGCGAGAACAGCGTCGACGGCCTGGCCGAAATGCGCCGCCTCATCGGCCTGCTCCGGGACGCCGACATCGACAACGACATCTCGGCGCCCACCGCCGCCCCCACCCTCGACGGCCTCGGCACCCTGCTCGACCAGGCCCGCGCCAACGGCCTGGACGTCACGCTCGACGACGCCCGACCCGACCACGCCGGGGACCTTCCGGCGCCGGTCGACCTTGCCGCGTACCGCATCGTCCAGGAGTCCCTCACCAACGCCCTCAAACACGCCGCTCCCGGCCCGGTCCGGGTCGCCCTGCACCAAGATCCCGACACCCTCGACGTGACGGTGAGCAGTCCGTACGGCGAACTCACCGGACCTCGCGCACCGGGCTCGGGCGCCGGGCTCGTCGGCATGCGGGAGCGCGCCACGCTGCTCGGCGGCAACTTCGCGGCGGGCCCGCACACCACCGAGAACGGCCCGTGCTGGCGGGTGCACGCCGAGCTGCCGATCGTCCGAGGAGGAACCGAGCAATGATCCGCGTCCTGGTGACCGAGGACCAGTCCGCCGTCCGCGCGGGCCTCGTCCTGATCCTGCGCAGCGCCCCGGACATCGAGGTCGTGGGCGAGGCGGCGGACGGCGAGGCGGCCGTCGCCCTGGCCCGCGAGCTCCGCCCCGACCTGGTGCTCATGGACGTACAGATGCCCCGCCTGGACGGCGTCTCGGCCACCCGCCAGATCACCGAGGCACGCCTCGCGGACGTGCTCGTCCTGACCACCTTCGACCTCGACGCGTACGTCTTCGGGGCGCTGCGCGCGGGCGCCGCGGGCTTCCTCCTGAAGAACACCGAGGCGGGCGACCTGCTGACAGCGGTCCGCACGGTGGCCCGCGGCGAGGGCCTGATCTCCCCCGCGGTCACCCGTCGCCTGATCGCCGAGTTCGCTGCGGGGCCGTCACGACGGGAGCCCGCGCCCGACCCGACGGTCCTGGACGTACTGACCCGACGCGAACGCGAGGTGCTCTCCTGCCTGGGCGAGGGCCTGTCGAACGCGCAGATCGCGGTACGCCTGGAAATGGCGGAGGCAACGGTGAAGACCCATGTCAGCCGCGTGCTGGGGAAGCTGGACCTACGGAGCCGGGTCCAGGCGGCGGTGCTTGCGCAACAGATAAGCCCGTCCGGCGATTGAGGACGAGCGCGTTCAGCGCGACAGAGGGGGTCTGGGGGCGAAGCCCCCAGGTGACGGTGCCCAGGTGACGGTGCCCAGGACGACAGCACGCAACGGACGACGCAAGGCCCCGCAAAAAAACTAAGCGACGTTCACCCGTTGTCCGGGCGGCGCCGCCTCAAGCCAAGCCAAGAACCCCGTAAGGGCGTCCTCGCTCATCGCCAGTTCGATCCGCGTGCCATGGATCCGACAGCCGAGCACGATCGCGTCGGAGAGCAGGGCGAGCTCCTCCTCGCCCTCGGGGGCGCGGCGGTCGAGTACCTCGATCGTGGAGCGCTCCAGGACGCGGCGGGGCCTGATCGCGTACGAGAACACCCGGAACCACTCCACGCGGTCCCCGTTGTAGCGGGCCACGCCATAGCTCCAGCCCTTGCCGGAGGAGTCACCGGCCTCGGGAGCGTTCCAGCGCACGCTGCAGTCGAAGGTGCCGCCGGAGCGCTGGATCAGCCGCCTGCGCAGACCGAAGGCGAACAGACCGAACAGCACCAGCACGACCACCAGCGCGGTGACCAGCAAAGCGGGGATCATCTACCGCCGACCTCCTCGCCTCGTCCAGTCACGCTCAACCGACCTTGACCTGCCTTGATCTGCACCACTACCGCAGCCGCGGCCCGGTGCCGAACCCTTGGTCCATGCACCGTGCCGCGGCTGAGTCATACGACCGTTCTCGGCGTCGCGCTTACTCAGTGCGTCGCCACCGCGCGAAGTCGCACGTCGGCGCGGCGCTCGGCGGCCGCGTCGGCCTCCGACTTGGCCCGCTCAAGGGCCCGCTCCGCGCGCTTGACGTCGATCTCGTCCGCCAGCTCCACAACCTCCGCGAGCAGCGAAAGCTTGTTGTCGGCGAACGAGATGAAGCCGCCGTGCACCGCGGCGACGATCGTGCCGGCACCGTCCTTCGACGAGGTCGTACGAATCGTCACAGGGCCCGACTCCAGCACACCGAGCAGCGGCTGGTGACCGGGCATGATGCCGATGTCGCCGGACGCGGTGCGCGCCACGACCAGGGTGGCCTCGCCGGACCAGACCTGGCGGTCGGCGGCGACCAGCTCGACGTGCAGCTCAGCAGCCAAGGGTGGCTCCTCGGGTCACCACCCGGCGGTACTGCCGGGTGTTGGGACAAATTCTAGTAGGCGTACGACGGGGGGCGAGACGCAGCCCACCCCCCGTCATGAGTCGCGGACTCACACGAGTCTTCGGACTCAGGAGACGCCCAGCTCCTTGGCGTTCTTCTTGAGGTCCTCAAGACCACCGCACATGAAGAACGCCTGCTCCGGGAAGTGGTCGTACTCGCCGTCGCAGATCGCGTTGAACGCGGCGATCGACTCGTCGAGCGGCACGTCCGAACCGTCCACGCCGGTGAACTGCTTGGCGACGTGGGTGTTCTGGGACAGGAAGCGCTCCACGCGACGGGCGCGCTGCACGACCAGCTTGTCCTCTTCGCTCAGCTCGTCGATACCGAGAATCGCGATGATGTCCTGGAGGTCCTTGTACTTCTGCAGGATGTTCTTGACGCGCATGGCGCAGTCGTAGTGGTCCTGCGCGATGTACCGCGGGTCCAGGATGCGGGACGTGGAGTCCAGCGGGTCCACGGCCGGGTAGATGCCCTTCTCCGAGATCGGACGGGAGAGCACCGTCGTCGCGTCGAGGTGGGCGAAGGTGGTGGCCGGGGCCGGGTCGGTGAGGTCGTCGGCGGGCACGTAAATGGCCTGCATGGACGTAATCGAGTGACCACGGGTCGAGGTGATGCGCTCCTGGAGGAGGCCCATCTCGTCGGCCAGGTTCGGCTGGTAACCCACGGCCGAGGGCATACGGCCCAGAAGGGTCGAGACCTCGGAACCGGCCTGCGTGAAGCGGAAGATGTTGTCGATGAAGAACAGCACGTCCTGCTTCTGCACATCGCGGAAGTACTCCGCCATGGTCAGACCGGCCAGGGCCACGCGCAGACGGGTGCCCGGCGGCTCGTCCATCTGACCGAAGACCAGAGCGGTCTTGTCGATGACGCCGGACTCGGACATCTCCTCGATCAGGTCGTTGCCCTCACGGGTGCGCTCACCGACACCGGCGAACACGGAGACACCGTCGTGGTTGTTGGCGACGCGGTAGATCATCTCCTGGATGAGCACCGTCTTGCCGACACCGGCACCGCCGAACAGACCGATCTTTCCACCCTTGACGTACGGGGTGAGAAGGTCGATGACCTTGACGCCGGTCTCGAACATCTCGGTCTTCGACTCGAGCTCGTCGAAGTTCGGGGCCTTGCGGTGGATGGACCAGCGCTCGCCGTCGTACGTCTCGTCGACGTTCAGCACCTCACCGAGGGTGTTGAACACCTTGCCCTTGGTGAAGTCGCCGACCGGGACGCTGATGCCCGTGCCGGTGTCGGTCACCGGGGCCTGGCGGACCAGACCGTCGGTGGGCTGCATGGAGATCGCGCGGACCAGGCCGTCACCGAGGTGCTGGGCGACCTCGAGCGTCAGGGTCTTCTTGGCGCCCTCCAGGGCCGGGTCGGCGATCTCGACGTGCAGCGCGTTGTAAATCTCCGGCATCGCGTCGACGGGGAACTCCACGTCGACGACCGGGCCGATGACCCGGGCGACGCGGCCCGTAGCCGTGGCCGTCTCAACTGTGGTCGTCATTACTTGTCACTCCCCGCGGTCGCGTCGGCCAGGGCTGCGGAGCCACCGACGATCTCGCTGATTTCCTGGGTGATTTCGGCCTGGCGGGCCGCGTTGGCAAGTCGGGAGAGGTTGTTGATCAGCTCTCCCGCGTTGTCGGTCGCCGACTTCATCGCGCGGCGGGTGGCCGCGTGCTTGGAGGCGGCGGACTGAAGCAGCGCGTTGTAGATACGGCTCTCGACGTACCGCGGAAGCAGGGCGTCGAGGACGTCCTGACCCGAGGGCTCGAAGTCGTACAGCGGGCGGACCTCGTCCTTGGTGCCCGCCTCTTCGGCGACCTCGTCGAGGCTGAGCGGCAGCAGCCGGGCCTCGACCGCGTTCTGCGTCATCATCGAGATGAACTCGGTGTAGACGATGTGGAGTTCGTCCACGCCGCCCTCGGCCGTGTCCTGCTCGATGGCCTCGATCAGCGGGCCCGCGACCGCCTTGGCGTCCGCGTAGCTAGGCTGGTCCGTGAAGCCCGTCCACTCGCCCGTGATCTTGCGCTCACGGAAGTTGTAGTGCGCGATGCCTCGGCGGCCGACGATGTACACGTCGACCTCCTTGCCATCGGCCTCCAGCTTCGTGGTGAGCTGCTCCGCCGCCTTGATGGCGTTGGCGTTGAAGGCACCGGCCAGACCGCGGTCGCTCGTGAGGAGCAGGACCGCGGCGCGGGTCGGGTTCTCCACCTCGGTGGTCAGCGGGTGCTTGTCGTTCGCACCCGTGGCCACCGCGGTGACCGCGCGGGTGAGCTCGGTCGCGTACGGCGTGGAGGCCGCCACCTTGCGCTGTGCCTTGACGACACGCGAGGCGGCGATCATCTCCATCGCCTTCGTGATCTTCTTCGTCGCGGTGACGGACCGGATGCGACGCTTGTAGACCCGGAGCTGGGCTCCCATGAGTCAGGTCCCTTCCGTCGTCACTTGGAGACGTCGACGGCAGCCGGAGCGTCCTCGCCGATCAGCTTGCCGTCCGAGGTCTCGAACTGCTTCTTGAACTCCGCGATGGCGTCGGCGACGGCGACGAGGGTGTCGTCCGACATCTTGCCGCCCTCCTTGATGGAGGTCATCAGACCCTGCTCCTTGCGGTGCAGGTAGTCGAGGAGCTCCTTCTCGAAGCGGCGGATGTCGCCGACCGGTACGTCGTCCATCTTGCCGGTGGTGCCGGCCCACACGGAGACGACCTGGTCCTCGGTGGCCATCGGCTGGTACTGGGCCTGCTTGAGCAGCTCGACCATCCGCTGACCGCGCTCCAGCTGAGCCTTCGACGCGGCGTCCAGGTCGGAACCGAAGGCGGCGAACGCCTCCAGCTCACGGAACTGGGCGAGGTCCACACGGAGGCGGCCGGAGACCTGCTTCATCGCCTTGTGCTGCGCGGAACCACCGACTCGGGAGACGGAGATACCGACGTTCAGCGCGGGGCGCTGACCGGCGTTGAAGAGGTCCGACTCCAGGAAGCACTGGCCGTCGGTGATGGAGATGACGTTGGTCGGAATGAACGCCGACACGTCGTTCGCCTTGGTCTCGACGATCGGCAGACCGGTCATCGAGCCCTTGCCCATGTCGTCCGAGAGCTTGGCGCAGCGCTCGAGCAGCCGGGAGTGCAGGTAGAACACGTCGCCCGGGTAGGCCTCACGGCCCGGCGGACGGCGGAGCAGCAGGGACACGGCGCGGTAGGCGTCGGCCTGCTTGGAGAGGTCGTCGAAGATGATGAGGACGTGCTTGCCCTCGTACATCCAGTGCTGGCCGATGGCCGAACCGGTGTAGGGCGCCAGGTACTTGAAGCCCGCCGGGTCGGACGCCGGAGCGGCGACGATGGTCGTGTACTCCAGGGCGCCGGCCTCTTCGAGGGCACCGCGCACCGAGGCGATGGTGGAACCCTTCTGACCGATGGCGACGTAGATGCAGCGGACCTGCTTGTTCACGTCACCGGAGCGCCAGTTGTCGCGCTGGTTGATGATCGTGTCGACGGCCAGGGCGGTCTTACCGGTCTGGCGGTCACCGATGACCAGCTGGCGCTGGCCACGGCCGATCGGGGTCATCGCGTCGACGGCCTTGTAGCCGGTCTCCATCGGCTCGTGCACCGACTTGCGCTGCATGACCGTGGGGGCCTGCAGCTCGAGGGCGCGGCGGCCGGTGGTCTCGATCTCGCCGAGGCCGTCGATCGGGGTGCCGAGCGGGTCGACCACACGGCCGAGGTAGCCCTCGCCGACGCCGACCGACAGGACCTCGCCCGTGCGCTGCACCGGCTGGCCCTCCTCGATGCCGCTGAACTCACCGAGGACGATGGAACCGATCTCGCGCTCTTCGAGGTTCAGAGCGAGACCGAGGGTGCCGTCCTCGAACTTCAGCAGTTCGTTGGCCATGGCCGAGGGCAGGCCCTCGACCTTCGCGATGCCATCGCCGGCCAGGGTGACCGTTCCGACCTCCTCGCGCGAGGCCGCGTCCGGCTTGTACGCCTGGACAAAGTTCTCCAGCGCGTCCCGGATCTCCTCCGGCCGGATCGTGAGCTCCGCCATCTGGGTTCCCTGCTCTCCTTGTTGGGCCCGAAGTTTCTTTGGGGGATCTGGGGGGTCCCCCCAGAAACCTCTGCATCATCTGCACGGCCCAACTCGGGCCGTTGGTCTAGCTAGTTGAGTTGGTCTTGCGGCGTTCCGGTCAGCCAGGCTGCCCGGGCAGCCCGGGGTGCCGTCAGCTCGCCATCCGGCGGCTCGCGTCTTCGAGGCGGTCCGCGATCGAGCCGTTGATCACCTCGTCGCCGACCTGCACCCTGATCCCGCCGAGGACCTCGGGGTCCACATCGAGGTTGAGGTGCATCTGCCGGCCGTACAGCGTGGCCAGCGCACCGGCAAGGCGCTGCTTCTGCCCGTCGGACAGCGGCACCGCCGAGGTGACTACCGCGACCATGCGGTCCCGGCGGTCCGCGGCGAGCTTGGCGAGGGACTCGAGTCCCGCTTCCAGGCTACGTCCCCGCGGATGTGTCACCAGACGCCCGATCAGCCGCTCCGTGGCCGATTCGGCACGGCCGCCGAGCAGGCTGCGCAGCAGCTCGCCCTTGGCCGAAACCCCGGCGGCGCGGTTGGTGAGCGCGGCGCGCAGCTCGGTGCTCGAAGTGACGATCCGGCCGAACCGGAACAGCTCGTCCTCGACGTTGTCGAGCTTGCCCGCCTTCTGGGCTGCGGTGAGGTCGGCGAGGTTCGCCAGCTCCTCGAGCGTGTCCACCAGGTCACGCGAGCGCGACCAGCGGGCGCGGACCAGACCGGCGACCAGGTCGGCGGCCTCGCCGCCCACCTGGCTGCCGAGCAGCCGTCCCACGAGCTCCGCCTTGGCGTCGGCTCCCTGCGCCGGATCGGTCAGGATCCGACGCAGCGACACCTCGCGGTCGAGCAGCGCGGTGACCTCGGCCAGCTCGTCGGCGAGCGTCACCGCGTCCACCGACGTGCTGTCGGTCAGCGCGTCGAGCCGCTCCCGCGCGTCGGCCTTGGCCCCGCGGCTGGCTCCGTTCGCCGCCGTCATCGCGTCGCCTCGGCCTGCGCCTCGAGCTCGTCGAGGAAGCGGTCGATGGTGCGGCTCTGCCGGGCGTGGTCCTCGAGGGACTCGCCGACGAGCTTGCCGGCCAGGGTGGTGGCCAGCTGGCCGACGTCCTGACGCAGCGTCTGCGCGGCGGCCTTGCGGTCGGCCTCGATCTGCGCGTGGCCGGCAGCGATGATCTCCTCACGCTGCCGCTGGCCCTCGGCGCGCATCTCGGCGATGAGCTGAGCACCCTGCTCCTGCGCCTCCTGGCGCAGGCGGGCGGCCTCGTGCCGGGCCTCGGCGAGCTGAGCCTTGTACTGCTCGAGCACGCTCTGGGCCTCGGTCTGGGCGGCCTCGGCCTTCTCAATACCGCCTTCGATCGCCTCTCGGCGCTCTTCCAGAACCTTGTTGATGTTCGGGAGAAGCTTCTTCCAGAAGAAGAAGAAGACGATGGCGAAGGCGATGGTGCCGACGAGCAGCTCGGGGCCGGGCGGGACAAGCGGGTTCTGCTTCTCCTCGGCCGCCAGCTGAATCAAGCTGTCGATCACGTCAGTGCCTTTCGTCGAAAGTGTTCAGTAAGAGATGCTCACTGACCGAACACGAACGGCATAACAATGCCGATGAGGGCGAGCGCCTCACAGAAGGCGAAACCCAGGATCTGGTTGGCACGGATCAGGCCGGCGGCCTCGGGCTGGCGGGCCAGGGCCTGGGTGCCGTTACCGAAGACGATGCCGACGCCGATGCCGGGGCCGATGGCGGCGAGACCGTAGCCGATGGAGCCGAGCGAACCGGTGACAGCGGCGAGGTCGAGGGTCGCGGACATGCCGTTACTTCCTTCTCTTTTACCGAACCGGTGGGGGTTGGCCACCGGACGAATCTGGGGGGTTACGAGTGGGCGGGGTGGCTCAGTGGTGCTCGGCGACCGCGCCCTGGATGTACGTGCAGGTAAGCAGCACGAAGACGTAAGCCTGGACGGCCTGAATGAAGAGCTCGAAGATGATCAACCCGACGGTCATCACGAAGGAGACACCGGCGGCCGGGATCAGCCAGGAGTTCAGCAGGTACCAGGAGGCGACGGTGAACATCACCAGCATCAGGTGACCCGCGAACATGTTCGCGAAGAGTCGCACCGCGTGCGTAAAGGGCCGCACAAGCAGGTTCGAGAAGAACTCGATGAACGAGACGAGCCACTTGATCGGGCCGAGCGACGGGTCGTACCCCGTGACGTTCTTCCAGCCGCCGACGAAGCCGTGGCGCTTGAAGGTCAGCGGCACCCAGACCAGGTACACGATGGCGGCAAGCACGGCCGGGTAAGCGATCACCGAGGAGACCGGGAACTGAGCCAGCGGGATCACGGACCAGATGTTCATGATCCAGATGAAGAAGAAGAGCGAGACCACCAGGGGGACGAACTTCTCGCCCTCCTTCTTGCCGAGGGTCTCGTAGACGATTCCGCGGCGCACGAAGTCATATCCGGCCTCGGCGGCGAGCTGGAGCTTGCCGGGCACGACCTTCGCCTTGCCAAAGGCAAGAGTGAAGAAGGTGACCACGACGCCGGTCGCGATCAGAGCAAGGAGCATCACCTTGTTGAACTCGAACCCGCCGATGGTGGCAATCGGCTTGAAGAGGAACGAGTGCAGGCCCGGAGCCGGGAAGCCGCAGCCGTTGTCGGACATGATCCGACAGCTCCAGTCAAAGGCGAGCTCGGTCTGTTCAGCACTCACCGCGGGCTCCTTCGGCGTGACGCATAGGTACGGCAACCTCGTTGTCTCGGCGCGGCGCGCAGCCGCGGGTCGGCACCGGACTGGTGTTTCGGATGTGGGGGCGGCGATCAGGCTCTGAGCCTCGCGATGGAACAGGCGTCAGCTCGGATGCCCGCGCCCGCTGTGCCGCAGTTGGCACCGGACGATAGCAGGATCCCCGACGGCTCTTTATCCCGGCCCTACCTCTCACGACGAGGACCCCGACTTCTCGTTCTGCCGCGCATCCGAAGTGCCCGGATCGACGTAGAAAATCTTGGCCTTCTTGTGAGCGACGGCCATCGCGGCGACCCAGGTGATGGTCGCTGCCACGATCGCCGCGGCGAAGGTCCTGGGATTGAAGAGCGTCGTGTCCTTGAAGACGGCGACAAAGACGAAGAGGACGAGCAATTGCGTCGTGTAGAGCATCAGGCCCATTGCCTGGAACAGATACGGCCATTGCTTGGCCGTGTACTGCAGGCCGAGAATCCCTGCCCCCATGAACACCATGACCACCAGCGTGCCGACGACAGCACCGACCGCTCCCTGACCGCCCGCGACCACGGCGCTGACGACGGCGGCGACAGCGCCAACCGCGGCCGTGGGTACGGCGATGGGGAGGAGAGTCCGGGCGTCGAGAGACGGCATGGCGGCAGCTCCGGTTCTTGCTTCAAGGACGAGTTGTCGTCATGGACGAGCGTAAGCCCGGGCGCAGATCGCTCCTGGTGCCAACGGACCGTCGCACTACGGTCCTTCGGCCCTATCCCGGGATCTCGTGAACGGTATCACAAACTATTTGATGAGGTCTTTACCTGCTGGGTGTGCGTGCCGTCACACATGAGAGGTAACCCGCGCGTCTGTGCGCCCGTGCGCGAGACTTGTCTGGTATTGGGCGGATTTCGCGGCGGCTCGAGGGGCGTTAATCGGTCAATGCGGCGGGAACGAGCCGTCCTAGGCCCTCACTGCCATTGACGCGCCTCGGGACGCCCCGGCGTCTAGACGCCCGAGCGGTCGGCCGAGGCACGCGCCCGCTCCGCGAGCCGCGACCTGGCGCCGATGGCCGTGGCCCCGTTCGCCCTCGGCTTGGCGGGCCGGTCCACCACGGGCCTCGCGGCGACCGGGGCGGCAGGCTCCGGCTCGAGCTCGGGCTGCCGCGCCCGCCGGTACCGAGGCGGTACGAACCGCTCCGCCCAGTACGGCGCATGCGGCGTGAACCGCGGGAGCAGCAGCAGGACCAGGCCCACGAAGCTCAGCATCACCAGGCCCAGGACGATCCACATCGACGCCGAGTGCACCGAGTACGCGAGCGTGCCGAAGGCGGCGAGCCCGGACCAGAAGTACATGATCAGCACGGCGCGGCTGTGCGAGTGCCCGATCTCCAGGAGCCGGTGGTGCAGGTGCCCCCGGTCGGCGGCGAACGGCGACTGACCGCGCCAGGTCCGCCGTACCACCGCGAGCACCAGGTCCGCGGCCGGCACCGCGATGATCGTCAGAGGCAGAAGGAGCGGGATGTACACGGGCACCGTCTGGTGCACGGCCGAGCGCTCCGAACCGGCGAAGAGATTCATCGCGTCCGGGTCCACCTGACCCGTGATGGAGATCGCACCCGCGGCGAGCACCAGGCCGATCAGCATCGAGCCGGAGTCGCCCATGAAGATCCGCGCCGGGTGCATGTTGTGCGGCAGGAAGCCCAGGCACATGCCCATGAGGATGGCCGCGAAGAGCGTCGCGGGAGCCGCCGACTCGATGCCGTACGAGTACCAGATGCGGTACGCGTACAGGAAGAACGCCGCCGTCGCGATGCACACCATGCCCGCGGCCAAGCCGTCCAGGCCATCCACGAAGTTCACCGCGTTGATGGTGATCAGGACGAGCGCGACGGTCAGGAGCGTGCCCTGCCACTGGGTCAGCGAGACCGAGCCGACGCCGGGCACCGGCAGCCACAGGATCGTCAGACCCTGCATCACCATCACGCCCGCGGCGATCATCTGGCCGCCGAGCTTCACCAGGGCGTCGATCTCGAACTTGTCGTCCAGGACGCCGATCAGCCAGATCAGGGCGGCCCCGGAGAGCAACGCCCGAGGCTCGTTCGAGTTCTCGAACACCTCGTTGAGGTTGTCGAGGTGGTCGGCGACGAGCAGGCCCGCGCACAGGCCGAAGAACATGGCGATACCGCCGAGCCGCGGCGTCGGTTCCCGGTGCACGTCCCGCGCGCGGATCTCCGGCATCGCCCCGGCGACGATGGCGAACTTCCGCACCGGCCCGGTCAGCAGATAGGTGACCGCGGCCGTGACGCAGAGCGTCAACAGGTATTCACGCACGGGCTTCCCCACAGGTATCGCTGGCCATCTCAGCCCCACACCCTAGCCGCGTACGCATACCGGTTGAGACGTCCGGGTAGCGTCGACGGTTCCACACCGGCCGATCACCCCCGGTACGCCGCCCCTCGACGGCCCGTATCCGCCCGCCGCTCAGCCGCTCAGGCGCCCGCATACGGCGGAAAGTGCCGCGCCAGATTCCGAACCTCGTCGCGCACCCCGGCTGTGGACTCGCTGGTCCCCTCGTCCCGCAGGGCGAGCGCGAACAGCTCGGCGATGCGGGACATGTCCGCCGGGCTCATCCCCTGCGTGGTCACCGCCGCGGTCCCCAGGCGCAGGCCGCGCGCGTTTCCGTACGGCAGCGCGCAGGTGTCCAGGACCAGGCCCGCCGCGGCGAGGCGGCCGCGGGCCGTGGGGGCGTCCAGGCCGAGCGGTGCCGGGTCGGCGGTGATCAGGTGGGTGTCCGTGCCGCCGGTGGTGATCGTGAGGCCCTCGTCGGCCAGGCACTCGGCGAGCGTCCGCGCGTTGGCGACGACCTGATGGGCGTACGCGGTGAAGGCGGGCGTCGCCGCCTCGCCGAAGGCGACGGCCTTGGCGGCGATCGTGTGCATCTGCGCGCCGCCCTGGGTGAAAGGAAACACCGCGCGGTCGATACGGTCCGCGAGCCCGGCCCCGCAGAGGATCAGGCCGCCCCGGGGGCCGCGAAGGACCTTGTGCGTGGTGGCGCACACCACGTCCGCGTACGGCACCGGATTGGGCGCCGCTCCCCCGGCGACCAGGCCGAGCGGGTGCGCCGCGTCGGCGATCAGGCAGGCGCCCACCTCGTCGGCGATCTCACGGAAGGCGGCGTAGTCGAGGTGGCGCGGATAGGAGATCGAGCCGCACACGATCGCCTTGGGCCGGTGGGCGCGGGCCAGGGTGCGGACCTGGTCGTAGTCGACGAGGCCGCTCTCCGCGTCGACGCCGTAAGGGATGAACTCGAACCAGCGGCCGGAGAAGTTGGCGGGCGAGCCGTGCGTGAGATGCCCGCCGTGCGCCAGCCCCATCGCGAGCACCGTGTCGCCGGGTCGCAGCAGCGCGGCGTACGCGGCGAGCACCGCGGCGGACCCCGAGTGCGGCTGCACATTGGCGTGTTCGGCGCCGAAGAGGGCCTTGGCGCGGTCGACGGCGAGCCGCTCGGCGACGTCGACGAGCTCACAGCCACCGTGGTGGCGGGCGCCCGGATAGCCCTCCGCGTACTTGTTGGCCAGCGGCGAACCGAGGGCCGCGAGCACGGTGGGTGAGGTGAAGTTCTCGGCGGCGATCAGCTGGAGCCCGTCCGCTTGCCGGGCCGCCTCACCGAGCAGCACATCGGCCAGTTCCGGATCCTGGCGGCGCAGGGCGTCCACGCCTCCGCTGGGGTACGAGACGGCGGGGGTGGTGGGAGCGGGGCTGACCGGCATATGGGGCTCCGACCTCGAAGGAGGGCTGCGGCACCTCCAAATGTAGGCCGGATCCGTGCCTTCGGCTCGCGCACGGACGGGCTCTCTCGTGCTCCCTCGTGCTCTCTGGTGCTCTCTAGTGGTGCGCGGGCAATCCGGTCAGTGCCGTCACCACCGGCTCCAACGCCTCATTGATCTCATCGCCGATCGACCGGAACAGCGGCAGCGGCGCCCCGTACGGGTCGTACACCTCGTCCGCGTCCGCGTCCGGCGCGAGCAGCCAGCCGCGCAGTGCCGCCGCGGCCCGCACCAGAGCGCGGGCGCGCTCCACCACGCCGTCGTGCAGCGGGTCGGGCAAGGTGGCCGGATCTATGGCCCGTACGAGCCGGGTGAACTCCTTCAGGGTGAAGGTCCGCAGGCCCGCGCTGTGTCCCATGGAGATCACCTGGGCCCGGTGGTCCCGGGTCGCGGTGAGCACCAGGTCGGCGCGGATGACGTGCTCGTCGAGGAGCTCTCGGCCGACGAACCCGGAGGAGTCCGCGCCGAAGTCGGCGAGCACGGTGGCGGCGTTGGCCTCCATGGCGGCGCCCTCATGGCCCCAGGTGCCCGCGCTCTCCACGATCAGGCCGTTGGAGCGCGCGTCACCCAGGCGGTGCGCCAGGGCATGACGGTTCAGCCGCTCGGTGATGGGCGAGCGGCAGACATTGCCGGTGCTGACGTGGAGGATGCGGAAGCTTCCCGTAAGGCCGGGTCGGCCCGCTATGCCACGCCCCTCGGGGCCGGTCAATTGGCCACCTCGAGGCCGGGTACGACCTTGCGCAACTCGTCCGCGTCCAGGGCGCCCTCACGCAGCAGCACCGGGACCTTGCCGGTGACGTCCACGATCGACGACGGGACGATGCCCGGGGTCGGCCCGCCGTCCAGGTAGACGGAGACCGAGTCGCCGAGCATCTCCTGCGCGGCGTCGCAGTCCTCCGGGGCCGGGTGCCCGGTGAGGTTCGCGGAGGACACCGCCATCGGGCCGACGTCGGTGAGCAGTTCGATGGCGACCGGGTGCAGCGGCATCCGGATCGCGACGGTGCCACGGGTGTCGCCCAGGTCCCACTGCAGCGACGGCTGGTGCTTGGCGACCAGCGTGAGCGCGCCCGGCCAGAACGCGTCGACCAGCTCCCAGGCCAGCTCGGAGAAGTCGGTGACCAGTCCGTGCAGCGTGTTCGGGGAGCCGATCAGGACGGGCGTGGGCATATTGCGGCCCCGGCCCTTGGCGGCCAGGAGGTCGGTGACGGCCTCGCTGCTGAAGGCGTCGGCCCCGATCCCGTACACGGTGTCGGTGGGCAGCACGACCAGTTCGCCGCGGCGGACGGCGGACGCGGCCTCACGCAGACCGGTCGCGCGGTCGGTCGCGTCGTTCGTGTCGTATCGCCGTGCCATCTAGCGAGCCTCCTCGTACGCGTACACAGTCATGATGTTTCCGGTGGTGCCGGTCCGCGGGGTCACGGCAGCGCCTTGCGGGCGGTGGCGAACCGCGGCCGGTTGTTGAGGTCGGGGTGGTCGGCAGCGTCCGCCCAGCCCAGTTCCTCGGTGAAGATCCACGGCACTTGGCCGCCCTGGGTGTCGGCGTGCTCGATGACCACGATGCCGCCGGGGCGGAGCAGCCGGTGGGCGGTGCGCTCCAGGCCCCGGATGGTGTCGAGGCCGTCCTCGCCGGAGAAGAGCGCGAGGTCGGGGTCGTGGTCGCGGGCCTCCGGGGCGACGTACTCCCACTCGGTCAGCGGGATGTACGGCGGATTGGAGATGACCAGGTCGACCTGGCCGTCCAGGTCGGGGAGCGCGGTCAGCGCGTCCCCCTGGTGGAGAACGACGCGCGCCCCGCCGGGGTTGTTGGCGACGTTCTTACGGGTCCACACCAGGGCGTCCTCGGACAGCTCCACGGCATGCACCCGCGACCGCGGCACCTCCTGCGCGAGGGCCAGGGCGATCGCCCCGGAGCCGGTGCACAGGTCGACGATGAGCGGCTCGACCACATCCATCGCACGCACGGCGTCTATGGCCCAGCCGACCACCGACTCGGTCTCCGGCCGGGGCACGAACACCCCTGGCCCGACCTGGAGTTCCAGGTAGCGGAAGAAGGCGCGCCCGGTGATGTGCTGCAACGGCTCGCGGGCCTCGCGCCGGGAGACGGCCTCCCAGTAGCGGGCATCGAAGTCCGCGTCCTTGACGTTGTGCAGCTCTCCGCGCTTGACGCCGTGCACGAAGGCGGCGAGCTCCTCCGCGTCGAACCGCGGTGAGGGCACGCCGGCGTCGGCCAACCGCTGGGTGGCCTGGGCCACCTCGGCGAGCAGTAGGTTCACGCCCGTCCTCCGTAGTCGCTGACCGGCTGGGTGTCGCCGACCGCCGTGGTTACTTGCTGCCTTGCTGCCTGGTGAGGCCCTGCGGCCTCAGCTGCCGTCCGCGGCCGCGAGCTTCGCCGCCGCGTCCGCGTCGACGCACGCCTGGATCACCGCGTCCAGTTCGCCGTCGAGTACCTGGTCCAAGTTGTACGCCTTGAAGCCCACCCGGTGGTCGGAGATGCGGTTCTCCGGGAAGTTGTACGTGCGGATCTTCTCGGAGCGGTCGACGGTACGGACCTGGCTGCGGCGGGCGTCCGCGGCCTTGCTCTCGGCCTCCTCCTGCGCCGCGGCGAGCAGCCTGGAGCGCAGGATACGCATCGCCTGCTCCTTGTTCTGGAGCTGACTCTTCTCGTTCTGGCAGGAAGCCACAACTCCGGTCGGAATGTGCGTGATCCGGACCGCGGAGTCGGTGGTGTTGACCGACTGGCCGCCCGGACCGGAGGACCGGTAGACGTCGATCCGCAGATCGTTCGGGTTGATCTCGACGTCGATCTCCTCGGCCTCGGGCGTGACGAGCACCCCGGCCGCCGAGGTGTGGATGCGGCCCTGCGACTCGGTGGCGGGCACCCGCTGCACCCGGTGCACCCCGCCCTCGTACTTCAGCCGCGCCCATACGCCCTGCCCGGGCTCCGGGCTCTGGCCGCCCTTGGTCTTGACCGCGACCTGAACATCCTTGTAGCCGCCGAGTTCGGACTCGGTGGCGTCGATGATCTCGGTCTTCCAGCCCACGCGCTCCGCGTACCGCAGATACATCCGAAGGAGGTCTCCGGCGAACAGGGCGGATTCGTCGCCGCCCGCGCCCGCCTTGATCTCCAGGAGCACGTCCTTGTCGTCGCTGGGGTCGCGGGGCATCAGCTGGAGCCGCAGCTCCTCGGTGAGCTCCTCGCGCCGCTCCTCGAGCTCCTTCACCTCGGCCGCGAACTCCGGGTCGTCGGCGGCCAGTTCGCGGGCGGCCTCGATGTCCCCGGCCGTCTGCTTCCAGAAGCGGTACGTGGCGATGATCGGGGTCAGCTCGGCGTAACGCTTGTTGAGCTTGCGGGCGTTCGCCTGGTCCGCGTGCACCGACGGGTCGGCGAGCTGCTTCTCGAGCGTCGCGTGCTCGACGATGAGTTCCTCGACCGCCTCGAACATCTACGGCTCCTGGGTCTGTCCCCCCGGCTCCTGGCGGAGGCACGGGGCGTACGAAAGGGGGTGTGAGCGACCAAAAACGCCGGTCCTGGTCGCTCCACGGGGAAGCGACCGGGACCGGCGCAGAGCTCGCTACTTCTTGGCGGAGCCAGCAGCCTTGCCGAAGCGGGCCTCGAAGCGGGCCACACGGCCACCGGTGTCGAGGATCTTCTGCTTGCCCGTGTAGAACGGGTGGCACTCGGAGCAGACCTCGGCACGGACGGTGCCGGACGAGATGGTGCTACGAGTGGTGAACGACGCGCCGCAGGTGCAGCTGACCTGGGTCTCGACGTACTCGGGGTGAATGTCGCGCTTCAAGGTGTCTCCTAGTTTCGGGAGGGCGCCGGGTCGCAGGAGCGGGTTGCTCGTGCGTGAACCGGGGCCGACGTACCAGTCTGCCAGGACCGGCCGTATACCCCAAAACGGGGGTCGCTGCCGCTGTATTCCCCGTGCCCGGTGAGACGTGACGTGCCCTCGACCCGGACGCCGCATATCGCCCTTCGGGCTCGTCCTCAAACGCCGGACGGGCTCTATTTCAGTCGCTCTTCACGACCGCCCCGGCCTCGCCCTTGTCGCCTGCCGAGCGCTTCGTGGCCTCCGCGGGAATGGGCTTGTCGGCGTGGAGGGCCTTCCAGACGAGGCGGGTGTCCTTGTCGATCGGCTCGACGCGGTTCGGGTCGTTCGGGTCGGGCGCCACCGGGAGCGTGATCATCTTCATGTCCTTCGCGTCGATGCCCTTGAGGCCGTTCGCGAAGCCCACCAGGTCCTTGATCTCGTCGAGCTCGGAGTCGGTGGTGACGGCCTTGGTCGCGGCGTCCGCGAGGTCGTAGAGCTTCTTCGGGTTGGTGAAGACGCCGACGTCCTTGACCTGCTTGATCAGCGCCTTGATGAAGGCCTGTTGCAGCTGTATTCGGCCGAGGTCGCCGCCGTCGCCGACGGCATGGCGGGTGCGTACGAGGCCGAGGGACTGCTCGCCGTTGAGGGTGTGGGTGCCGGCCGGCAGCTTGAGGTGGCTGTCCGGGTCGTCGATCGCCTTGCCGGTGGTGACCTCGACGCCGCCCAGCTCGTCTATGAGGTCCTTGAAGCCGGTGAAGTCCACCTCGAGGTAGTGGTCCATGCGGATGCCGGACATCTTCTCGACGGTCTTCACGGCGCAGGCGGGCCCGCCGACCGAGTAGGACTCGTTGAACATCTTCCGCGGGCCGCCGGGATCGGTGCCATTGCCGTCGGTCCGCTGACACTCGGGCCGGGTGACCAGAGTGTCCCTGGGTATGGAGACCACGCTGGCCTTCTTGTTGCCCTCGTAGACGTGCACGACCATCGCGGTGTCGGAGCGTGCCGACTCCTCGTCGGCGCCCCCGTACTTCGCGTTGTCACCGGCCCGGGAGTCGGAGCCGAGCACGAGGATGTCCATCGAGCCGTTGTCGACGTCGTCGGGGCGGTCGGTGCCGAGCGCCGCGTTGATGTCGACGCCGCGGAGGTTGCCGTCGAGCTTGAAGTAGACATAGCCGAGGCCGGCCCCGCCGAGCACCACCACGGATGCCGCCGCCCACGCGGTGACGGTGAGGGCCTTGCGGCGGGTGCTGCGCGGCTTGCGCCGACGGCCGGTGCCGCCGCGTCGCCGCCGCGGTCGGCTCGTCAGGGGATCGTCACTCTCGGGCATGCGCTCCTCAGCTCGTCGGGATCGTCTTGAGCTCGCCTGACATCGTCATTTGTCAGACGTCGACAGCCGCAAAAGGGTTGCACGGGACATTAAGAACTCCGTAAAAGCGAACCCCTACAGACCCGGTCCTGTGGGAAACCTCTCGCCGCACCCACGAAGACGAAAAGAGCCCCGCCCCCGTCACACACGGTGACGGGGGCGGGGCTCCGTTCGACGGCCGGGGCCGCCGGATCAGTCGTTGCCGTTACCCGGCGTAGGAGTCGTCTTGGCGATCTGCATCAGGAACTCGGCGTTCGACTTGGTCTGCTTCATCTTGTCGAGAAGCAGCTCGATCGCCTGCTGCGAGTCGAGCGCGTGCAGCACCCGGCGCAGCTTCCACACGATGTTCAGCTCTTCGCCGTTGAGGAGGATCTCCTCCTTACGGGTGCCGGACGGGTCGACGTCCACGGCCGGGAAGATCCGCTTGTCGGCGAGCTTCCGGTCGAGCTTGAGCTCCATGTTGCCGGTGCCCTTGAACTCCTCGAAGATCACCTCGTCCATGCGCGAGCCGGTCTCGACGAGCGCGGTGGCGAGGATCGTCAGGGAGCCGCCGTCCTCGATGTTCCGCGCGGCACCGAAGAAGCGCTTCGGCGGGTAGAGCGCGGTCGAGTCGACACCACCGGACAGGATGCGCCCGGAGGCCGGGGCCGCGAGGTTGTACGCACGGCCGAGGCGGGTGATGGAGTCGAGCAGGACGACCACGTCGTGCCCCAGCTCCACCAGGCGCTTGGCGCGCTCGATGGCGAGCTCGGCGACCGTGGTGTGGTCCTCGGCGGGACGGTCGAAGGTCGAGGAGATGACCTCGCCCTTGACCGACCGCTGCATGTCGGTGACCTCTTCAGGACGCTCATCGACGAGGACGACCATGAGGTGGCACTCGGGGTTGTTGTTCGTGATCGCGTTGGCGATCGCCTGCAGGATCATGGTCTTACCGGTCTTCGGCGGGGCCACGATCAGACCGCGCTGGCCCTTACCGATCGGCGACACGAGGTCGATGATCCGGGTCGACAGGCTGCCCGGCTCGTTCTCCAGGCGCAGCCGCTCCTGCGGGTACAGCGGCGTCAGCTTGTTGAACTCCGGGCGGCCGCGGCCGGTTTCGGGCGCCATGCCGTTGACGGAGTCGAGCCGGACGAGCGCGTTGAACTTCTCGCGGCGCTCGCCGTCCTTCGGCTGACGGACCGCACCGGTGACGTGATCGCCCTTGCGCAGACCGTTCTTACGGACCTGGGCGAGGGAGACGTACACGTCGTTGGGGCCGGGCAGGTAGCCGGACGTACGGATGAAGGCGTAGTTGTCGAGAATGTCCAGGATGCCCGCGACGGGGATCAGGACGTCGTCCTCGGAGATCTGCGGCTCACCCGCGTCGTCACGGCCGCGGCGGCCACGGCGGTCGCGGTAACGGCCGCGGCGCCCGCGGCGCCCGCCCTCGAAGTCGTCGTCATCGTCCCGGCGGCCGCCCTGCTGGTCCTTGCGGCCCTGGCCGCCGCCCTGGCCGCCCTGGTCGTCGCCCTTGCGGCGATCGCGATCGCGGTCACGGTCGCGGCCGCGCTCGCGCTCACGGCGGTTGCCGCGCTCGCCGCGGCCCTGGCCACGGCCTTCGGCGGTGTCGGCGGCGCCCTCGGCCTTGGCCTCGCCGCCCCTCTCGGACTTGTCGGCCTTGTCAGCCTTTTCGACCTTCTCGGCCTTCTCGGTCTTGACCGCGCCCGCCTCGGCGCCGCCCTTCTTGGCCTCCGCGGAGGTGGCCTCGGGGCTGCCGGAGGCGGCGGTGGCGCGGCGGCGGCCGCGGCGCTCACCGGCCGGGGCGTCGTCGCTCGCGGGCTGGCCGGGAATGTCGATCTGCTGCTGGGCACCGGCCGGTTCGGCCTTCGCGGCGCCCTCGGCACCCGCCTTCGCGCCGGTGTCCTTGGCGGCCTTCTCCGGGGCCTCGGCCTCACCGGTACGGGCCTTGGAGGTGGCGCGGCGCTTCGGCTTGGTCTCGCCCTCGGCGCTCTTCGCGGGGGCGGCCGAGCCGCCGGAGGCCTGGGCCTCCTTGATGACCTCGATCAGCTGGCTCTTGCGCATCCGCGCGGTGCCCCTGATCCCGAGGCCGGATGCGACCTGCTGAAGCTCTGCCAGCACCATGCCATCAAGGCCGGTACCGCGGCGCCGCCGCGTGCTGCCGGTCGAGGGCGCAGCAGAGGCGTCCGTGGCGGGCGCGGCAGCGGTCTCGACCGTACTGTCGGCAGTCACGCCCATCAGATCGGTGGTGTCGCTCACGAAGGGTCCTTCCCTGGAGCGGACGTCGGCCTGTCTGGCTCGGCGACCGGTTGTGCTGTCCGGCGGGTGTCCTGGATCTTGCGGTCCTGCCGGGGCGGTGGTCCCGCCGAAACGGCGGAAGAGTTCTTTGATGACGGCGTTACCCGACGGGGAACCACAGATCTTGCTGTGTCACCCGGCTCGGTCGCGCCGGTTCCGGAGCGTGTTCAGGCCCGCTCAATGCGTGGCATCAAGCAGTTTGGGGGGCTCCCGGAAGAAGGTCTGTCCCCTGCTCATTACCTGACGGGGACGCGAAGCACCGCGCCATGCAGACGCCATGTGCTGACTTGAGGTTAACACTACCGGATCCAACAAACATTCCCCCTCTCTTGCTCCGGCATACGTGTATCAGGGCGCGAGCGGCAACACACTCGCTCCCGCGGTGTCCAGGGCCAGGCGATTCGCCGCCCAGCCCTCGCCCGCGAGCCGGGCGACCTTGTCGGCCGCGCTGGCGTCGGCGAGCGCGAGCACCGTGGGGCCCGCGCCCGAGATCACGGCGGGCACGCCGTCCGCGCGCAGGCGCTCCACCAGGGCCGCGCTCTCCGGCATCGCGGGGGCGCGGTACTCCTGGTGCAGGCGGTCCTCGGTGGCGGGAAGGAGCAGCTCGGGGCGGCGCGTCAGGGCCTCGACGAGCAGGGCGGCCCGGCCGGCGTTGGCCGCGGCGTCCACATGCGGGACGGTGCGCGGAAGCAGGCCTCGGGCGGTCTCGGTGAGGACCGGCTTGTCCGGTACGAAAACCACCGGAACGATGGAATCAGCGGGATCCATCCTGATCGCCCGCGCGGCTCCCCCGTCCATCCACGAGAGCGTGAAGCCGCCGAGCAGACAGGCGGCGACGTTGTCGGGGTGGCCCTCGATCTCGGTGGCGAGTTCGAGCAGCGCGGCGTCGTCCAACTTGGCGTCCCCGCCTATGGTTACGGCTCGCGCGGCGACGATTCCGGCGCAGATCGCGGCGGACGAGGAGCCGAGGCCGCGGCCGTGCGGGATGCGGTTGGCGCAGACCACCTCGAGGCCGCGGGGCTGACCGCCGAGCAGGTCGAAGGCGGTGCGCAGGGAGCGTACGAGCAGGTGTTTCTCATCGCGCGGCAGGGTTTCGGAACCCTCGCCCGCGATGTCGATGTGCAGGCCGGAGTCGGCCACCCTGACGGCGACGTCGTCGTACAGCGCGAGGGAGAGGCCCAGGGCGTCGAAGCCCGGACCGAGGTTGGCGCTGGTGGCGGGGACGCGCACCCGGACGGCGGCGGCACGGAAGGCGGGACCGGCCATCGCTCGATGACTCTCCTTGTTGAGCTGCGGAATGGTGAGCTGCGTATTTACGATCTTGCCAGAGCCCCTGGACCAGGGGAACGACAGAGGTACGAATTGCCCGTAAGGCCGCTGGGGGACGGCGCCGCGGCATATGCGGCGAGGCGGGTCCGGTACAGCCTATCGAAGGAAGGTTCTGCTGCGACATAGGGCGCACAGGAGGCGCACGATGCGTGTCACAAGCCCCCCGTGCACCCCCTGAACAGGAATGGGCGGTTTCACGGGGGCTGCCGCGCGGCCTCGTGGCGACCGTGCGCCCGACGCTGTACCGCTGCCCCCTCGGGCGCCGTACCACCGCCCTTTCAGGCGGCCGTACGACTGTGCTCGAGCGAGGCCCAGGACCCGCCCCGTGAGGCGAGGCCCGGGCGCTCCGCTTAAGCGAGACCCAGGCGCTCCGCCGCGGCCGCGGCGTCGACCGGCACGGTGACCGGCTGCGGGGCTCCGGCGACGGCCCAGTCCGGGTCCTTCAGGCCGTTGCCGGTGACCGTGCAGACGATCCGCTGGCCCTTGTCGAGCATGCCCTCTTCGGCGGCCTTGAGCAGACCGGCCACCGAGGCGGCCGACGCGGGCTCCACGAAGACGCCCTCGCGGGAGGCCAACAGCTTGTAGGCGCGCAGGATTTGACGGTCGGTCACCTCGTCGATGAGGCCGCCGGATTCGTCCCGGGCCGCCTCGGCGAAGGCCCAGGAGGCCGGGTTGCCGATGCGGATCGCGGTGGCGATGGTCGACGGGTCCTTGACGACCTCGCCGCGCACGATCGGGGCCGACCCGGACGCCTGAAAGCCCCACATGCGCGGCGTACGGGAGGCGCTGCCGTCCGCCGCGTACTCCTTGTAGCCCTTCCAATAGGCCGTGATGTTCCCGGCGTTGCCAACGGGAAGGACGTGAATGTCGGGGGCGTCGCCGAGGCGGTCGACGACCTCGAACGCGGCGGTCTTCTGGCCCTCGATGCGGGCCGGGTTGACCGAATTCACCAGCGCCACGGGGTAGTTCTCGGACAGTTGCCGGGCGAGCACCAGGCAGTCGTCGAAGTTGCCGTCGACCTGGAGGATCTTGGCGCCGTGCACCAGGGCCTGGCCCATCTTGCCCAGGGCGATCTTGCCGATCGGCACCAGGACCGCGGGGACCATACCGGCCTTGCCCGCGTACGCCGCCGCGGAGGCGGACGTATTGCCGGTGGAGGCGCAGATGACGGCCTTGGCGCCGTTCTCCTTGGCCTTGGAGATCGCCATGGTCATGCCGCGGTCCTTGAAGGACCCGGTGGGGTTGGCGCCCTCGACCTTCAGGTGGACCTCACAGCCGGTGAGCTCCGAGAGGACCTCGGCGTGCACGAGCGGGGTACCGCCCTCGCCGAGCGTGACCACGGGCGTCGCCTCGCTGACGGGCAAACGCTCGCGGTACTCCTCGATGATCCCGCGCCACTGGTGGGCGCCGGTCCGCGGGGCGGGCGGATTGCTCATCGTCCCTTACTCTCCTTCAACACGCATGATGCTGGCGACACCCCGGACGGTGTCGAGCTTGCGCAGCGCGTCGACGGTACCGGTGAGGGCGGCGTCGGCTGCGCGGTGGGTGACGACGACGAGAGAGGCCTCGCCGTTCTCGCCGGGTCGGCCTTCCTGTCGGACGGTGTCGATGGACACCCCGTGCTCGGCGAAGACCGTTGCGACCTGGGCGAGTACGCCCGGCTTGTCGGCCACGTCGAGGCTGATGTGGTACCGCGTGACGACCTCGCCCATCGGGCTGACGGGGAGGCGGGTGTACGCGGATTCGCCGGGCCCGGTGGCTCCGGCGAGCTTGTTGCGGCACACGGCGACGAGGTCGCCGAGCACGGCCGACGCGGTCGGCGATCCGCCCGCCCCGGGGCCGTAGAACATCAGCTGACCCGCGGCGTCCGACTCCACGAACACCGCGTTGTACGCCTCGCGGACCGAGGCCAGCGGGTGGCCGAGCGGGATCATCGCGGGGTGCACGCGGGCGGTGACGGACTCGCCGTGGGCGGCGCGCTCGCAGATCGCGAGCAGCTTGATGGTGCAGCCCATTTCCTTCGCGGACGCGAAGTCTGCGGCGGTGACCTCGGTCATGCCCTCGCGGTAGACGTCATCCAGGCGCACGCGCGTGTGGAAGGCGATACCGGCCAGGATCGCGGCCTTGGCGGCGGCGTCGAAACCCTCGACGTCGGCGGTCGGGTCGGCCTCGGCGTACCCGAGGGCGGTGGCCTCGTCGAGCGCTTCCTGGTACCCGGCACCGGTGGAGTCCATCTTGTCGAGGATGAAGTTGGTGGTGCCGTTGACGATGCCCATGACGCGGTTGATCTTGTCGCCCGCGAGGGACTCGCGCAGCGGGCGGATCAGCGGGATGGCACCGGCGACGGCGGCCTCGTAGTAGAGGTCCCGGTCGTGCTCCTCGGCGGCGGCGTGCAGCGCGGCGCCGTCCTGGGCGAGCAGCGCCTTGTTCGCGGAGACGACCGAGGCGCCGTGTTCGAAGGCGGTGGTGATCAGCGTACGGGCGGGCTCGATGCCGCCGATGACCTCGACGACGACATCGAGGTCGCCCCGTTTGACCAGGGCGGTCGCGTCGGTGGTGATCAGCTCCGGGGAGATGCCCGCGCGCACCCGGTCGGGGCGGCGGACGGCGACGCCCGCGAGCTCCACCGGGGCGCCGATGCGGGCGGCGAGGTCGTCGGCGTGCGTCGTCATGATGCGCGCCACCTCTGAGCCGACAACCCCGCAGCCCAGCAGCGCCACCTTCAGCGGACGCGTACGCTTCATTCGACCTACGCCTTTCAATCGAGCACAGCCTGATTCATCTACGGTTGCACCAGTCTCGCCCACCAGAACGGGGTTTCTATCCCCCGTCCGGATCCTGAGACGTAAATTTCACGGACCGGAGTCTCCCGATCCGTCCGGTCCTGCTCAGCCCACGTCGAGCCGCAGGAGATCTTCCTCCGTTTCGCGTCGGACGACCACCCGCGCCGCACCATCCTTGACGGCGACGACCGGCGGCCGCAGCGCGTGGTTGTAATTGCTCGCCATGGAACGGCAGTACGCGCCCGTGGCGGGCACCGCGATCAGATCGCCGGGCGCCACGTCGGCGGGCAGGAAGGCGTCCTTGACCACGATGTCCCCGCTCTCGCAGTGCTTGCCGACGACCCGTACGAGCATCGGCTTGGCGTCGGAGCGCCGGGACACCAGGGCGACGCTGTACTCGGCGTCGTACAGCGCGGTGCGGATGTTGTCCGACATACCGCCGTCCACGGAGACGTAAGTCCGCAGGCCTTCAAGGGGCTTGACCGTGCCGACCCGGTAGAGGGTGAACGCGGTCGGCCCGACGATGGCGCGCCCCGGCTCGACCGAGATCCGCGGGGTGCGGAGCCCCGCGGCCGCGCACTCGCGCGTGACGATCTCGCTGAGCGCCTTGGCGATCTCGTGCGGCTCGCGCGGGTCGTCGTCGGAGGTGTACGCGATACCGAGGCCGCCGCCGAGGTCGATCTCGGGCAGCTCGACGCCGTGCTCGTCGCGGATCTCGGCGAGCAGCCCCACGACCCGGTGCGCGGAGATCTCGAAGCCCGAGGTGTCGAAGATCTGCGACCCGATGTGGCTGTGGATGCCGATGAGTTCGAGCCCGTCGAGCTTGAGCGCGCGGCGTACGGCCTCGGCGGCCTGACCGCCCGCGAGGGCCAGGCCGAACTTCTGGTCCTCGTGGGCGGTGGCGATGAACTCGTGGGTGTGCGCCTCGACGCCGACGGTCACGCGGATCTGCACCCGCTGCCGCTTACCGAGCCGCTCGGCGGTGTGCGCGACCCGCACGATCTCTTGAAAGGAGTCGAGCACGATCCGCCCAACGCCAGCGGCAACGGCCCGCTCGATCTCCTCGGCGGACTTGTTGTTCCCGTGGTACGCGATCCGCTCGGCGGGCATCCCGGCGTCGAGCGCGGTGGTGAGCTCACCGGCGGAGCACACATCGAGGTTCAGCCCCTCCTCCTTGAGCCACCGCACGACGGCCCGGGAGAGGAACGCCTTACCGGCGTAGAAGACATCGGCGTCGGCACCGAAGGCGCTGCGCCAGGCCTGGCAGCGGGCCCGGAAGTCGGCCTCGTCCAGGAAGTACGCGGGCGTCCCGAACTCCTCGGCGAGCCGGGCGACATCGATCCCGCCGACACTGACGACACCATCGTCGTTACGGGCCACGGTGCGCGCCCAGACCTTCGGGTCCAGCTCGTTCAAATCAGCGGGCGGAGCGGTGTAGTGCCCCTCGGGAAGCACATCGGCGTGACGGGGCCCGGCGGGGTGGGCGGAACGGCTCATGATGCGGTCTCTCTCACAGATGTTCGGGGGCGCTGATGCCGAGCAGGGACAGGCCGCCGGCGAGCACCGTCCCGGCGGCTTCGGCGAGCGCGAGCCGGGCGCGGTGGGCGGCCGTGGGTTTCTCGTCGCCGCGCGGCAGGACGGTGTGCTGGTGCACCAGCACGGCGTCGGCGGTGCCGATCAGATGCCGGGCGAGCCGGTCGGGCGCGCGGCGGCGGGCGGCGGCCGCGAGGGTACGGGGGTAGTCGGCGAGGGCGGCGAGCAGCTCGTCGACGGCCTGCCGCTCATGCCGCGGATACGTCGATGACTCCTCCCGCTCCGGAAGGTCCAGGTCCCCCGGGGCGGCCGCGAACCCCAGGTCGGCGGCGTTCCGACGCAGCGCCCGGGTGCGGGCGTGGGCGTAACGGACCCGGAAGAGCGGATTGCTCTCGCCCTGAACGAGATGCTCCCCACCCGCACGCGGGTGATCATGGGCGGCCGGATGCAGCAGGGCCCACTGCCCGGCATCGCGCCCGAGCTCCGCGAGCCCTTCCGGCGCGGGCACAGGCCGCAGATTCACGGATCCGTACGAGAGAGGTTCGCCGTACGAGACAGGTTCACCGTACGAGATACGAACGATGCCACCCTGGGTGCCGACGATCCGGCCGACGGCCTCGGCAACGGCGGTGGCGCGCGGCTCGTCGGGGATCCGCAGCTCGACGATCTGTCCACGCAGGCCATCGCCATGCCCGTACGCCTGGGCCCGCTCGAGGACCTCGCGTACCAGAGCCTGCTGCTGCCCCTGCCGCCCCCCGGCCAGCGTGATGTTCAGGAACCCGGGTCCGGTGATCTCGACGTCGGCGATGCCCGGCTCGGCGGCGAGCGACGCGGTGAGGAGTTCGGCGACCTCGCGGGCGGGACGCCGGGCCCGGCCCGCGAGCTGGAGCGCGACGTTGGTGGCGTAGTCCCCGCGCCCGCCCGGCCGGGGCCGCTCGACGACCACCCGCTCCGGTACGGCGACGCTCAGCGCATCCCCCTGAACGGCACGGCACACGGCGCGCCGCACGGTACGGGAGACATCAGCGGGGGTCACGGGACAAGCGTATGGGAGGAGGGGGGTGGGCACGCGAACCGGTTTCGGCGTCTTCCCGAAATGCGGACGACCGGGGTGGCTCTATTACGGACTGCCGGGGTGGCTCTATACGGACGACCGGGGTGGCTGTGTACGGAGACCAGGGTGGCTCCCCCGGTCAGCCGCGCCGCTCGGTCAGCTCGGAGGCCTCGGGCCGCGCGGAAGTGCACCCGCCGGGGGCCCCAGTGCCGAAGCCGCCCTCGCACCCCCGTCGCTCCTGAACCAACCGCCGTACGACTCCGACGAGTTCGGTCGGCTCGAACGGCTTCGCGAGAAACGCGTCGACGCCGACTTCCAGGCCGCTGTCCACCTCGTACTGCGTGCAGGCGCTCACGACGACGAGCGGGAGCCGCCGAGTGCGGGCGTCCGCGCGCAGCCGCGCGGCGGTGCGGAGGCCGTCGAGCCGGGGCATCACCACATCGAGCGTGATGACGTCGGGTTCCACTTGGTGCACGACTTCCAGACACTCGGCACCGTCGGACGCGGTCACGACCTCGAAGCCCTCCAGCTCGAGGTTGACCCTGATCAGCTGCCGGATGACCTTGTTGTCGTCCACGACAAGGATCCGGCCGGACGCCCCTGGCACAACTCGAGAGTAGGTCCGCAACCGCCGCCGCGTCCCGGTTTTCCCTACTTCCGCCCCGTGCGGGCGGAGATCCGGACCGGGAAAACCTGTGCCAGGACACCCCTACGGAGCTGGTAGGGTTCTACCCGTCGCCGCACACACAGCGCAACGACACGCCCCCGTAGCTCAGGGGATAGAGCAACGGCCTCCGGAGCCGTGTGCGCAGGTTCGAATCCTGCCGGGGGCACCCCCTGTGAGGTGCCTAAAGACCCCGTGATCAGCGCGTTCGCTGAGTGCGGGGTCTTCGCGTGTGTGCAGGCGTATGTCGCTCTGAGCGGCCGTATGCCGGGGTCCGTGGACTATTCGTGGACAGGATCCCGAGGCATCTGCCCTCCACACGCGGTAGTAGGTGGACGAGCCGACCACCCCCCCGCGCTCGTTGGTGAACAGACGCCCGTCCTCCGCAGGGCCGAACGTGTCGATGTGGCCGCGAAGGATCGCGACGAGCCCGGTGGCCCGTGCCCACGCGGCGGCCGCGGGCAGAAACCCTCAGGGCGCCGCCGAGAACAGCGGGCGCCCCGGGGTGCGGTACAGGAGTCCCGCGCCCCGGGCCGCCCGCCCCGCGCCTCACGCTGCCCGGCCTGGGTCCCCGGGCGCTAGGGCCTGTCCGATGGGGCCGGGTGAGGTGACGGCGGGCATGGCTGGTCGTTCCGAAGAAGGGGGGCGGGGCGGCTCAACCGACGACGAGACGTCGAACTCGTCGGGTATATCGCCCTGTTGCTCCGTCATAACCGGCACTGTAGCGACGCCGCCGGAGCACGAGTGGTGGGATAGGGCGGTATAGACCACCCTTCGGAAGGATCACCCCATCATGCGCATGCGTACGCCCCTCATCCTCCTCGGCACGCTCGCCGTCCTGGCCGTCGGCGGCGATCTCGCGGCCGAGCAGATAGCAGAGAACATAGCCGCCGACAAGGTCGGTGAAAGACTGCCGGGGCAACAGGGCAGCGCCGAGGTGGACATCAAGGGCTTTCCCTTCCTCACCCAGGCCGTGACCAGAGAGTTCGACGAGATCACCATCACCGTGAAGGACGCGGCCGCCCCGGCCGGTTCCGCTACCGTCACCCTGCCCAGAGCCACGCTCACCGCGCGCGGAGTGAAGGTGGAGGGCATGTCGTCCGCCGTCGCCCAGCTGGTCGAGGGGCAGGCAACCGTCCCCTACAGCGCACTCGCCTCCGCCCTCGAACAGCAGAACCCCTCGGGCGGCCCGGTGGAGATCGCCCCGGTCACAGGCGGTGCCACCCGCGTACGGATCACCCAGGGCGGCAAGGACCTCATCGCCCGGCTCTCGGGCCAGGGCGCGGACATCGCGTTCACCCCAGAGGTCGAGGGTGCCCCGCCCCAGACCGTCGCCGTGGCCACCGGGCCCCTGCGGGCGGACATCACCGGCGCCACTCCAGATGACGACGGAGTTCGGCTCCACTTCGCCGGACGGCTGGTCAGCCTCGGATAAGCGCCCGCCCATCTCGCCGTGAGTGATGCCGAATCGCTCAGGCAGTTCCTTCGTATGAGTTCCTGGAACTTGACGGCCGCAGAGTTTCCTGGAAGGTCCCCCTCTCGTTGGTACGGGAGAACGAGGACCGGATTTCCTGGAAGGAACACGATGAAGAACCTGAAGACCGCTGCCGTTGCCGCCGGCTCCCTTGCCATTGCCGGCGCTGCTGTTCCCGCCTCCGCGGTGGACCTGTCGGGGCACGGCCTCGTCGACAACGGTACGACGGTCGCCCGTAGCCTCCCCAACGCCGCCAAGCTGCCGACCGGCTACGTGGGCAACAACGTGAAGCGCACGGCGGACAAGGTGAAGACCGTCGCGAACGAGTCGGGCGTGGTGAAGACCCCCATCTTCGGTGGCACCCTGCCGAACCCCCTCGACGGACAGCTGCTCGGCGGACTTCCGCTCGACAATTGAGTTCACCGCCCACCGGCTCGATGCTCGGGGCCGGCTCCGTATTCTTCGGAGCCGGCCCTTCGGCATATATGGCTGGTCGGCATATATGGCTCGTCATTGCCGGGACGGGTTCGCGAAACGCCGATGGCGGCCCACCGGGATTCCGGGGACCGCCATCGGGTGAGGCACTGCTCAGAACAGCATGCCGCTCTCGTACGGGGCTTGCTGCTGCTGGTTGACCGTGCCCGTGTTGCAGGCGGCGTAGTGCGAGTTCGGCGCGAAGACGCCACCGAGGACAGCTCCGTTGGACCACGGGGCGATGCAGCGGCCGTCGACGACAGCACCGTTGACGACGGCAAGACCCTGCTGCGGCTCGTTCACGACGACCGGGGCCGACGAGAAGCCGCTACCACCCCGGACGGTGGTGGTGTTGTTGTCGGCCGCGGCGGTGCCACCGGTCGCGAGGACAATGCCTGCGGCAATGGCGGAAACAGCCATAACCTTATTGCGCATGAGTTGAGCCTTTCCCGACTGTGATGGGGGTTTACCTGCTCCGCATCGCACGAAGCAGGAGTCAGAACAACATGCCGCCCTCGTACGGGGCTTGCTGCTGCTGGTTGACCGTGCCCGTGTTGCAGGCGGCGTAGTGCGAGTTCGGCGCGACGACGCCACCGAGGACAGTTCCGTTGGACCACGGAGCCACACAGCGGAGGTCGGCCACGGTGCCGTTGACGATGACAACGCCCTGCTGCGGGGCGTTCACGACGACCGGGGCCGTCGAGAAGCCGCTACCACCCCGGACGGTGGTGGTGTTGTTGTCGGCCGCGGCGGTACCTCCGGTCGCGAGAGCGATACCTGCCGCGACGGCGGAAATAGCCGTAACCTTCTTACGCATGAGTTGAGCCTTTCCGGGCTGCGTTGGGGGGATTCACCTGCTGCGAATTGCTCGAAGCAGGAGTCAGAGCAGCAGGCCGCCCTCGTACGGGGCTTGCTGCTGCTGGTTGACCGTGCCCGTGTTGCAGGCGGCGTAGTGCGAGTTCGGCGCGGCGACGCCACCGAGGACACTTCCGTTGGACCACGGGGCGATGCAGCGGCCGTCGACGACGGTGCCGTTGACGACGAGAACGCCTTGCTGCGGCGCGTTTACGACGACCGGGCCGGACGAGAAGCCGCCACCGCCGGTGACGGTCGTGGTGTCGCCACCGTTCTTGCCGTTGCCGTTTCCGTTGTCGCCGTTTCCGTTGTCGCCGTTTCCGTTGCCGCCGTTCCCGTTGCCGTTCCCGTTGCCGTTCCCGTTGCCGTTCCCGTTGCCGTTCCCGTTGCCGTTCCCGTTGCCGTTTCCGTTGCCGCCGTTACCGTTGCCGTTGTCGCCGTTACCGTTGCCGTTCCCGTTGCCCTTGCCGTTTCCGTTGCCCTTGCCGTTTCCGTTGCCCTTGCCGTTGCCCTTGCCGTTTCCGTTGCCCTTGCCGTTGCCCTTGCCGTTTCCGTTGTCGCCCTTGCCGTTGCCCTTGCCGTTGTCGTTGCCCTTGCCGTTGCCCTTGCCGTCGTCGCCGTTGACGGGCTTGGTGACGCCACCGTTGCCGGTGCCGTCCTTGCCGTAGGTGTCGTCCGCGGAGGCGATGCCGGCGGTGCTGAGGACAGTGGTGAGGGCGAGGGCCGTGATGATCGCGAACTTCTTAGGCAACTCGGTTCCCTTCCTGAATTCACTTTTGCGCGCTTACGAAAAGGAAACCCGTATATGCATGCATAAGTCACGGCGGGAAGATTCACACGCGGGCAGATTCCATCGGATGGCGCAACGTGGCGCACTCGGCGGCGGACCCGGCTTTACGTACGTTCGTGGGGAAGCCCTCGAAAATGTTTTGCCCGCCCGGCGTGAACAGATTTCCGATGACATGCGTCCGGCCCACCGGCGAGGAAAGGGCCGGTGGGCCGGACGAGGGTTCACGTGTGCCGATGGGCTCGGGGCCCGCCGCGTGCGGAGCTGGAACTGCGGGTCCGGATCCAGCCTCCGGCCCCCCGCCGACGGTCTTCCGGCCGCCGAGAACCGGATCAGAGTCTTCGAATTCCGGGCCCGGCTTTCGCCGGTACGGCCGACTCGTAAGGCTGCCGGGTCGTCACTTGTTGGGGAGCAGGGAGCCGAGTCCGGCGGCGGTCGGCGCCTTCAGCGGACGGACCTGGACCGTGCCGCTGCCAGCCGGGTTCTTCACCGGAATCGTGGGCTTCTCGGCGGCGGTCGGGTCCATGCCGTCCAGGTAGATGCCGGACACCGGCTGCCCCGGCTTCTTCTTGTCGAACGCGCTGCCCTTGGCGATCTGTCCGTTACTGGCCAGCTCCGTCACGACATCGGTCGCCGGCACGACCGCCGGAGTCACCTTGGTCGGGGACACGAGCCCGAGCGGGCCGGCGGAGTTCCCCGAGCTCTCCGCTGCGGCCGACGCCGCCGCGGAACCGCCCACAAGACCCGCCCCGATCGCCAACGCCGCAGTGGTGAAAACTGCCTTCTTCATGATTCACCTCGCTTGAAAGTACCTCTGATCCGACGGTTGGAGAACATAGCAGTCCATCGGCACTGCAAAAGCGGCTCGCTACTCCGTACGCGTGAAAGTCACAGGGGTGAAGAATGCAATGCGCGGGAAAATTCGGCGGAATTTAAGTCTGATCCGCGAATCAATTCATCCTATGGTTCTTCCGGTTCGACTGGTCCACATGCGTGCCCGAAAATATGAAATTCAGGGGCTTCCTCGACGCACTCACCGGCAGTGTCCCGTTCACGTCCCCCCGGACCCGTTGGTGGGATTTCCGGACAAGCTGACCATTGCTGCACCCGGGGCGACACGGCCGTCCTGACGCTTCGGCGGTCACTGCTCGGCGCCCTTGAACTGCTACTTGTACGAAGAACGAACCGTACGAGGAGTGAGCGATGGCCGTCAGCGCAGGCGGGGTTTCGGTGGGTGAGGTCCAGGGCGCGGACGCCCCGGTGGGCAGCGAACCCGGGGGATGGACGCGGCGGGAGGCGGCGCGGATGCTGCTCGCCCCTTCCGCCCTGGCGGTCGCCCCCCTCATCACCGGCGCCCGCCCCTCGCCGTCCGCCGACCGGCCACCGGGCCCCGGCGCCGACGGTCCCTTCGATGAGACCTATCGGGGCCGCCGTATCCAGGGCGTTCCGGTGTCCCGCGGCGGCCTCAGCGACCTCGATGTCGCCTGGCACGTCACCGTGGACGGCCGGCCGCTGCATCTGATGCGCCGGGCCGACGGCACCTGGCTGAGCATGGTCGACCACTACAGCTGCTACGAGACCCCGCTGGAGGCGACCCGCGCGGCCGTCGACGAACTCGGGCCTCGCGAGCGGCTGCGCAATCTGGCTCCCGGGCCGCTCGGCGGCGGGTATCCGCACAGGGAGGCAGAGCATGGTGTACGTGCGTAAGAACGTGAGCAAGCTGACGCGCAGTGAGCGTCGGCGGTTCGTCGAGGCGCTCCTTGAGCTCAAACGGCGGGGCGAGTACGACGAGTTCGTACGCGTGCACATCGCGCACTTCACCGGGGACGGCGACCGGAGCCTGCGCGTCGCCCACACGACGCCCTCCTTCCTGCCCTGGCACCGCCAGTTCATGCTGGACCTGGAGAACGCGCTGCGCCGCGTCGACTCCTCGGTGACGGTGCCGTACTGGGACTGGACCCGGGACCGCAAGGCGACCTCGCTGCCATGGACCGACGATCTGCTCGGTGGCAATGGGCGGCCCGGCGACCGGCGGGTGATGACCGGGCCGTTCGCCTACGGGACGGGCAACTGGACCATCAAGGCGGGCGTCACCGAGGCCAAGTACCTCACCCGGGACCTGGGCCGCTCCCGCGGTCCGATCGACCTGCCCACCAAGGCCGATCTGAATCAGGCGCTGGCCGACCCCGTCTACGACGTCGCACCCTGGAACTCGACGGTCAGGCGAGGCTTCCGCAACAAGCTGGAGGGGTGGGGGCGGGGCAGCGGCCGGGACTCCTGGCACTGCCACAACCGGGTGCACCGCTGGGTCGGGGGCGCCATGGTCGGCGGCGGATCCGTCAACGACCCCGTCTTCTGGCTGCACCACGCCTTCGTGGACCTGCAGTGGTCCCGCTGGCAGAAGCGCCATCGCAACCACCGCTACCTGCCGGCGCAGCCGCCCGGACCGGACAGCGACCAGTCCCGGCGGATCGTCGCCCGGCACGAGCGGCTCCCACCGTGGGACGTGACGCCGGACGAGCTGGAGGACGTGTCCAATATCTACCGGTACGCCTGAGGCCGGGGCCTGCTCGGCCGGGCTTCCGTTGCGGCGCGTTGGGGGGGCGGTTCGGTCATCGGGCCACCCCTGACGCGCGGCAGCCGTCAGCAGGTGTCCTCGGACGGGTCCGTCGGGGGATGACCGTACTCGCCGTAGAGGCGGACGAAGTGAGCGAGTGTGAGCGTCCGGCGGTGCGCGAGTCCCGCGTGCGTCCCCTCGTACAGCTCGACCTGCTCCCAGCCGCCCGGCCCGATCGGCTGCACCAGACGGCCGCCCGGCCGCAGTTGTGCGGCCAGCGGCGGTGGCACCTCCGGGAAGGCGGCGGAGACCACGATCGCGTCGAACGGAGCCCGGTCCGGCACGCCCAGGGTGCCGTCGCCGACGACGATCTCGGCGTTCTTGATGCCCTGGCAGGCGAGGTTGGCCCGGGCCTGGTCGGCCAGGTCCGCCCACCGCTCGACACCGGTGACGTGCGTCGCGAGGCGGGCCAGGAGCGCGGTCTGGAAGCCGTGACCGCTGCCGATCTCCAGCACGCGCTCGTCGCCTGTGAGGCCGAGTGCGGCGACCATCATCGCCACGAGGGACGGCTGTGTCGTCACCTGGCCATGCCCGATCGGAATCGGCACGTCCACGTACGCCGACGCACGGCCGGAGGACGGCACGAAGGCCGAGCGCGGGGTCTCGCGGAGGGCGCGCAGCAGGCGCTCGTCCGTCACGCCGGAGGCGCGGGCGGCCTCCACAAGATCCTCGGGGCCCGGATCAGGGCGGGGACGGGACAACCTGACCGCCTCCCTTCACCACCATCGCCCTCCCTTCCCCACCATCGTCGGTCACCGCGCTCGTGCTCGTGAACCGGCTTCCTCTGGGTGAGGTGCGTCATCCCGGAGTGTGATTCCGGCGGCCCGTCGCGCAGGGCTCCAGCGGGAGGGTGGGCTGACGCGGGCATCGTTGCGGGGTTCGTGCGGGGCTGCGGAGCCCCGTATCCCGCGGAGTCGTTGGAGGCAGCGCTCATGCTCGGTACAGATTTCACTCACGGATCTCCCTGCTGGATCGATCTCGGCAGTCCGGACACCGACGCGGCGGCCGCCTTCTACGGTGGCGTCTTCGGCTGGCAGTTGGTCTCCGCGGGGGCCGAGGCGGGGGGGTACGGGTTGTTCCAGAAGGACGGCAGTACCGTTGCCGGGCTTGGCGCGCTCACCGAGGAGGGCGCGAGCAGCGCCTGGATGGTTTATTTCCTGACCGACGATGCCCAGGCCACGACCAAGGCCGTCGAGCAGGGCGGCGGCAGCGTGCGGGTGGCGCCCATGGACCTCGGCGGCGAAGCGTGGATGGCTCAGCTCACCGACCCGCAAGGGGCGCAGTTCGCGGTGTTGCAGCCGGTCGCGGCATCGGGCGGGCTTGAGAAGACGTCGGAGGACGACACGCTGGTGTGGACGGAGCTCCACGTACCCGACCCCGTGGCCGGGGTCGACTTCTACCGCGGCCTCTTCGGCTGGCGCTCGCAGGAGATGCAGGCGCCCGGGATGACGTACCGGGTGCTCAGCCTCAAGGACGGGGACCAGCAGGACACGTCCTTCGGCGGGGTGGCCCCGGTCGGGGAGGGCGACCCGGGGGCGCGCTGGGTTCCCTACTTCGCCGTCGCGGACGCCGACGCCACCGTACGGAAGGCGCAGGAGAACGGCGGCTCGGTGCTGATGCCCGCGACGGACGTGCCGGAGGTCGGCAGCATCGCGATGCTGGCGGACCCCTCGGATGCGGTGTTCGCGGTGCTCAAGCCGAACCCCCGGCAGGCATAGGCGGGGCCATGGGCCATACCTCCGGGGCGTCGAGGGCGGTCGGGGCGCGCGGGGCGGTCGGGGCGCGCGGGGCGGTCGGGGCGCGCGGTTAAGCTGTGGTGGTTCTGGCGTTCCGGGGGTTTTCGGGGGCAGTGTTTCTTGCTGGGTTTTGATGCGGTGGTAGGGCGGCTTCGTGCGGCGGGGTGTGTGTTTGCCGAGGACGAGGCCGAGTTGATACTCGGGGCCGCGCGGAGTTCCGGTGACGTCGACGGGATGGTGGCGCGGCGGGTTTCCGGGGAGCCGTTGGAGCAGGTCGTCGGGTGGGCGGAGCTCTGTGGGCTCAAGATCTTCGTCGAGCCGGGGGTGTTCGTGCCGCGGCGGCGGAGTGAGTTCTTGGTACGGCAGGCCGTTGAGGGGGCCTCGGGGGCCGTGTCTGTTGTCGTCGATGTGTGTTGTGGGGCCGGGGCGTTGGGGGCCGCGGTGGCCTCGGGCTTGACGGGTTCCCGGACGTCTGCGGAGTCGGTGGAGTTGTACGCCGCCGACATCGACCCCGTCGCCGTACGGTGTGCTCGGCGGAATGTCGCCGCCTTCGACGGGCGGGTGTACGAGGGGGACTTGTACGGTGCGCTGCCCGCGGAGGTGCGGGGGCGGGTCGACGTGCTCATCGCCAACGCGCCCTACGTACCGACCGAAGAGATCCCGTTCCTGCCCGCCGAGGCCCGTGAGCATGAGCCGCGGGTGGCGCTCGACGGGGGTGCGGACGGGGTCGATGTGCAGCGGCGGGTGGCAGCCGGAGCGGCCGAGTGGCTCGCTCCCGGAGGGCGGTTGCTGATCGAGACCAGTGAGCGGCAGGCTCCGGAGACCGCTGCCGCCATGGCTCGCGGTGGGCTCGTACCGCGGGTGGTGGGGTGCGAGGAGCTCGGGGCCACCGTGGTGATCGGGGAGCTGGTCGTCGGTACCTGACAGTCAGGCCGATGCGCTTTTCTTCTTCGCAGTCGTAGTCGCGGTCTTCGTGGCGGTCTTCTTCGCGGTCTTCTTCGCGGTCGTGGTCGCGGTGGTGGACTTCTTCGTGGCCGTGGCCTTCTTCGCCGTCGTCTTCTTGGCCGCTGCGGCCGTTGTCTTCTTCGCCGTCGCCGCCGTCGACTTCTTGCCGCCGACCGCCTTCGGTGCCGCCGGGGCCGACTTGCGGGTGCGGGTGCCGGTGCCGGTGCGCAGCGGGGTGACCTTCGCGGGGGCCGCCGGTTCCTCGGCGGTCTCGCCGCGGGCCTCCTGGGCCGCCTTGACCGAGCTCTCCAGGGCGGCCATCAGGTCGATGACCTTGCCGCCCGCGGCCGGTGCCGCGGGGGCCGGGGCGGGGGCGCCGCCCTCGGTCTTCGCGGCGATGAGTTCCTCGACCGCCTCCCGGTAGTCGTCGTGCAGGGTCGACAGGTCGACCTCGCCGAGGGTTTCCATCAGGGTGTCCGCCAGGTCCAACTCGGCGTCCCTGATAGTGACTTGGGTTTCCGGGGCGACGCCTTCCGGGGCGCGGATCTCGTCCGGCCAGAGCAGCCCGTGCATCGCGATCACCTCGTCCACGACCCGGAGCATGCCCAGGCGCTCGCGGCCGCGCAGGGCGAACTTGGCGATGGCGACCTTGCGGCTGCGTTTGAGGGCCTCGCGGAGCAGGGTGTACGGCTTCGCCGCGGCGGCGCCGCTGGCGGCCAGGTAGTACGCCGCGTCCATCTGGAGCGGGTCGATCCGTTCCTCCGGCACGAAGGCGACGATCTCGATCGTCTTGGCGGTCGGGATCGGGAGCGCGGCCAGGTCCTCGTCCGTGATCGGGATGATCGAGCCGTCCGCCTCCTCGTACCCCTTGCCGATCTCGCCCGATCCGACCTCCTTCTCCTCCAGCTCGCAGACCTTGCGGTAGCGGATGCGGCCGCCGTCCGTGGTGTGGATCTGGCGGAAGGAGACCGAGTGGCTCTCGGTGGCGTTGAAGAGCTTGATAGGGATGCTGACCAGGCCGAAGGAGATGGCGCCGTTCCATATGGATCGCACGTTTCGCCCCTTAGGTCGGAGAAGCGCGCCTTACGCGTCTTACGTGGGATTCTCATCGTATGACGCCCATCACAGAGGTGGAGGGGCGGCGCCTCTCGCTCAGCAACCTCGACAAGGTCCTGTACCCGTCGAGCGGCTTCACCAAGGGCGAGGTGCTGCACTACTACGCGACCTGCGCCGGGTCACTGCTCTCGCATCTCCACAACCGTCCGGTGTCGTTCCTGCGCTTCCCGGACGGGCCCGACGGCCAGCGGTTCTTCACCAAGAACGTGCCGCCCGGCACCCCCTCCTGGGTCCGCACCGCCGAGGTGCCGCGCAGCGCCCGGCAGGCCTCGGACGGGAGCGGTGCCGAGCAGGTGGTGCTCCAGGACATGGCCTCGCTGATGTGGGCGGCCAATCTGGTGACGGAGTTCCACACCCCGCAGTGGCAGGCCGACGCCCCGGCCCGCGCCGACCGGATGGTCTTCGACCTGGACCCGGGGTCGCCCGCCACGGTCGTGGAGTGCTGCACGGTCGCGCGCTGGCTGCGGGAGCGGCTCGGGTCCGACGGGTTCCACGTGCTCGCCAAGACCTCCGGTGCCAAGGGGCTCCACCTCCTCGTACCGATCGAGCCCACACCGTCCGAGAAGGTCACGGAGTACGCGAAAGAGCTGGCCGTCGAGGCCGAGCGGGAGCTGCCCGGGCTCGCCCTGCACCGGATGACCCGCAGCCTGCGCCCCGGCAAGGTCTTCGTCGACTACAGCCAGAACGCCGCCGCCAAGACCACCGCCACCCCCTACACCCTGCGGGCCCGCACCGAGCCGACCGTCTCCACCCCCGTGACCTGGGAGGAGATCGCGGCGGGCGAGGAGAGCGGCGACCCGGAGCAGCTGGTCTTCCGCGCGCCGGACATCGCGCCGCGGCTCAAGGCGTACGGCGATCTCCTCGGGCCCCTGATCAACCTCGACCGGGCCCGGCCCCTGCCCCGGAGGCACCGGTGAGGGCCCCGGCCGCCCCGCTGCTCCCGGTACGGGTGGCGCTCGCGGAGTCCGTGAGCGAGCTGCCGAAGGGGGGCGGCTGGGCGTACGAGCCGAAGTTCGACGGGCATCGGCTCGTCATCGCCGTCGGGGAGGTCGGGGAGGTCGGCAACGGTGACGGCGGTGGCGGGGCTCGTCGCGTCGTGCTCCAGGCACGCTCCGGGCGGGTCGTGACCAGCGCCTTTCCCGATCTGGCCGAGGCTGCGCGGCGGCTGCCGGACGGGGCGGTGCTCGACGGCGAGGTGGTGGTCTGGACGGGCGGGCGGATCGATTTCGCCGCCGTGCAGCGCCGGGCCGCCGCGACACCCTCCCGGGCGGTCGGCCTCGCCCGCACCCTGCCCGCCTCGTACGCCGCCTTCGACCTGCTGGCACTCGGCGGTACGGATCTACGGGCGCGGCCGTACGAGCGGCGCCGCGAGCTCCTGGTCGAGCTGCTTCGCCCGCTCGGGCCGCCGCTCCAGGCGGTGCCGGTGACGACCGACCGGGACACCGCGCTGACCTGGTACGAGTCGCTGCGCGCGAGTGGCGTCGAGGGCCTGGTGGCCAAGCGGCTCGACCAGCCCTATCCGAGCGGGCGGCGCTCCTGGCTGAAGCTGCGGCACAGCGACACCCGGGACGCGGTCGTGGTCGGCTTCACCGGCACCCCGGCCCGGCCGCGCGCTCTCGTCCTGGTCCTGCCCGGCGACGACACGCCCCTGCTCTCCAGCCCGCTGACCCCCGCGGTGCGCGCCGAGGCGGCGGCCCGGCTGCCCGCGCCGGACGGCGAGGACCTGATCAACGCGGTGGGGCTCGGCGATCTGGCGTACGCGACCGTGCCGCCGGGGATCACGGTCGAGGTACGGCAGGAGGCGACGCGGCACGCCACGACCGCCGTACTGCGCTTCCGCGACCCCAGCCTTGACCGCGACGATCAACGTGACCACGATCACATCTAATCAAGTTTGATTAATCTCGCCGCGAGGCATACCTTCTCTGCAAGTAGTCAAGCTTGATGAATCCATGAACCGATCGACATGAACCGATCGACATGAACCCAGCGAAGGGACCTGCATGACCGTTCTGCCCGACACCGGATACGCCCCCACCGCGGAGGACCGCGCGAGCATCGACGCCTGGTTCGCGGAGTACGACGCCGCGAGCGGCAAGCGCAACATCGAGCGCATGGCCGACATGGCGGTGTTCCCGCTGAACCTGGTGAGCGATGACGCGGCGGGCAACGGAGCCTCGGCGCAGTGGAGTCGCGAACAGTTCATCGAGACCATGACGCAGGTCATGGGCGACGGAAGCGAGGACATCAGCTTCGAATCCGTACGGACGCCCGTCTTCCTCTCCCCCGCCATGGCCGTGGTCTTCACCGACTCGACCATGACGATGGAGGGGCAGAGCACCCAGCTCCGGTACGCCGACATCCTCATCAAGCGGAACGGGAAGTGGGCGTTCCAGACGATGATGCAGGGCGGCTGGGGAGCCAACCTGTAGCCGTCGGACAACCGTCAGACGCGCAGCCAGGTGTGCCGGTCGCGCGCCCGGGCGTACAGCGCCTCGATGTCGGCGGGTTTGAGGGCGCCGCCGAGGTCGGCCAGGTCGCGCAGCCCGGCGTCGCCGAGCACCCGCGCCGCACGCGGCGCCGCCGCCACGTCCAGGGCGGCGGCGTCGGTGACGGCGAGGACCGGGCGGACCTGGGCGGTGAGCGCGAGGGACGCCCGGTCCGCGTCCAGGCCGAGGCTGCGCAGGACGGGTTCCGGGTCGCCGCGGCCCACCGTGACGAGGGGGTCGGCGACCCGGACCCGTTTCTTGTGCGCGCCGAGGGACCGTACGCAGAACAGGCCGCCCGGGCCGATCAGCAGGTGGTGGATCCGGGCGCCGCCCGGAAGCGGAATGGAGTGCAGGGTCCGCCACCCCGCGGACTCCAGGGCGTCGAGGGCCGCCCCCACGGTCCGCTCGGCGGCGAGGGCGCGGCGGCGCGGGTCGGCGCGGAGGCGGCGCGGGGGTGCCGGGTCGCGGTCGAGGGCGACGAGGAGGGCCTCGCCGGGGCGGTTCGGGGCGAGGTCGTCGTCCGGGTGCAGGGTGAGTCCGGCCAGTTCGGCGGGCGTGGGGACCGGGGGCGGGCCCACCGTGACCGGGGCCGTCAGATACGGGGCGAGGGCGGCGAGGACGTCGTCCTCGCGCTCGTCGTGGAGCAGGTTCACGCGGCCCGCGTCGCGGTCGTACCAGCCGAGGCTCCTGCCGTCAGGGGCAAGGACGTAGTACCGCTCCTGTCCGTGCCGAAACGTCGGTACTACGCGCAGTCCGGCCATGCCGCATCACCCCATGACCATGGGAACAGGTGCGGGCAGGTCCAGCAAATACAGCGAATACAGCAATACGCGGCTCGGTGGCGGGAGTTGGCCGGGGCGCCGCACCGGCCCCCCGACCTGCCCGAACCGGGCACGCGGTGAGCCTTGAGCCCGTAACGGCACTGCCTGGACAGCTATGCGTCGCTGTTACATAGCCGAGTAATTGCCGCAATCGCGGACACATAGGTTCGGTGCGTTCTCCCCCCCCCACCCCTGGAGTCGCCGTGAGCACGCCCGCCCCGTCCACCCCGCCCGCCTCGCCCATGGCTCGCCCTGCCCGTATCGCGACCGTGTCCGCGCTGGCCGTCGCCCTCGGCGGCGGGCTCGTGGCCTGCGGCAGCGGCGGCGGGCCCGCCCCGGACGTCAACGTGGCGAGCACCGCCACCACCCAGGCCAAGCAGGCCGCCAAGGCGCTGGAGAAGTCCCGGCCCACCGGGCTGCGTATCCCGTCCGCGGGCGTCGACGCCGACTCGATGGTCGGCCTGACCACGGACGGCTCGGGCGAGCTCGGCGTGCCGGACCCGGACACCGAGGCGGACAAGCCCGGCTGGTGGACCGGCAGCGTCACGCCGGGCGAGGACGGCGCCTCCGTACTCGTCGCGCACTACGACACCGCGAACGGCCCGGCCCTGATGAAGGACCTCAAGAAGATCAAGCTCGGCGACGCGATCGAGGTGCCGCGCGAGGACGGCGCCACGGCGAAGTTCCGGATCCGCGAGATCCAGGACGTCAATAAGAAGGATTTCCCGACCCATAAGGTGTACGGGGAGACCGACCGTCCGGAGCTTCGGCTGCTGACCTGTGGCGGGCCGATCAAGGACGGCCACCGGACGAACAACATCATCTACTTCGCCGACCTCGTGAACTGAACGACCCGTATCCGCGTATCCGCATGCGCGTAGACCCGTAGGAGTGCCGTGACCCGACGCCGTCGGCCGGGCCGTGCGGCGCGGCTGCTCCTTGCCGCCGCGCTGCTCGGCGCCGGAGCTCTGACCGTGACGGGCTGCGGCAACGCGGGCGGGCCGAAGAGCGCCGGGCCGACGCCCAGCGCCATCGGACCCGTCCGGCTCTGGCCCGAACATCCCGCGGCCACGCCGCAGTACGGCAGCACGCCCGTCACCGTCGAGGTGGTCAAGGGGATCAAGGTGCCGGACGGCGGGCTGCACTCCGTCGACCCGCTGAAGGTGGTCAAGGCGGAGGTCGCCGCCCACCCCCGCACATACACCGGGGCCGACGGACTCCCCCGGGACACCGCCGACGCCATCGCCGCGTGCCCGGACAAGGAGCCCGGAGAGCTGGTCAAGGGCTGCCCGGTGCTCCAGGCGTACTACCGGGATCTGACCGGCAACGGCAAGGACGAGCTGATCGTCGGCATCGACTTCTCGGACAGCAACCTCGGCATCCGTGTCTACAGCGCGGACGGCGCCAAGCTGGTGCGGATCATGGCCACCTCGGAGCCGGTGACCAGCGTGGAGCTGGCCGGGCGGGACATCATCACGCACTCGCCCGCGACCAGGCCCGGGTACGAGTCCCGCAACGTGTGGTCCTGGGACGACCGGCAGCGCACCATGCGCCCGGCCCGGATGGAGGTCGTCCGGACCCAGCCCGGCGACGACGCCCCGAGCCCCTCGGCGGCCACGCCATGAGCGGTGCGCCCGCTGCGCACGGCCGCCGGTGGCTGCCGCGCCTGCCCGCCTGGACCGCGACGCTGACCTGGAAGGCCGCGGTCTTCATCACCGTCATGTGCTGTGCGCTCGCCGCGCTGCTCGGCACCTTCGTGCATGTCGCCGTGACCGGGCAGACCGTCGGCAACGCCCGCGAGAAGGCGCTGAACAAGCTCGTCGACGTCACCCGCCGCTACGAGGCCGGGGACCGTCTCCCGCCGGGCTCCGGGATCGACCCGCCGGGGCTGCCCGGGGAGCTGCGCGAGCTCGCGGCGCGCGGCAAGCGGTCCACGATGGTCGCCCAGCTGGACGGGCGGCCGACGATGTGGGCGGCGGGGCCCGCGGACGGCGGCCGGGTGATCGCGGCCGAGATCGACTACACGCAGAGCGCCCGGGCGATCGACGGCCTCGACCGGGCCATCGCCGGGTCCGCGGTGCTCGCCATCGGGGCCACGCTGATGGTCGGCGCGTTCGCCGTGACCCGGGTGACGCGGCGGCTGCATCTGACCGCGACCGTGGCCCGCAGGATCAGCGCCGGGGACCTGGACGCCCGCGTCGACGACCCGCGTACGCAGGACCCGGCGCGCGCCCAGGACGAGGTCGCCACGGTGGCCGGCGCCCTGGACACCATGGCCTCCTCGCTGCAGGGCAAGCTGGAGAGCGAGCAGCGGTTCACCGCCGACGTGGCGCACGAGCTGCGCACCCCGCTGACCGGGCTGCACGCGGCCGCGGAACTGCTGCCTCCGGGGCGGCCCGCGGAACTCGTACGCGACCGGGTGCGGGCGATGCGCTCGCTCACCGAGGACCTGCTCGAGATCTCCCGCCTGGACGCGCGCAGCGAGCAGGTCGACCTCGACTGCTATCCCCTGGGACCACTCGCCGAGCGGGCGGTGCGGGCGTCGGGCACCGGGACGGAGGTCCGGGTCGTCCGCGATGCCTGTGTGGAGACCGACCGGCGGCGCCTCGAGCGGGTGCTCGGCAATCTGATCGCGAACGCGCACAAACACGGGCGCGCCCCGGTGGTCCTGACCGTGGACGGTCCGGTGCTCTCGGTACGGGATCACGGCGACGGGTATCCGGCGTATCTCGTGGAGCACGGGCCGCAGCGGTTCCGCACCGAGGGCGGGGCAACGGGGCACGGGCTCGGGCTCACGATCGCGGTCGGGCAGGCGCGGGCGCTCGGCGCGCGGATCGAGTTCCGGAACGCCTCCGGGGCTTCCGGGGGCGGGGCGTTGGCCGTACTGACACTGCCGTACGAGGACGCGGAGGCGGGCTGCGGAGCGCCACAACCAACGGCTCCGTGATTCCCGGAAATTCCACCGGCACTTGCTACGTTTCCGGGCATGACCGGAAGAACCGCTGATGTTAAGGAAAGGGCTGAACGTTCCGTTCCAGCGGTCCGATTTCCCCGCCGCCGCGGTGTCGAACTCTCCCTGCTCGTCCTGGCCGTGGGCCTGTGCGTGCTCGGCTACGTCAATGTGGGGCTCGCGACGACCGGCGCCGTACCGCCCGGCGCGGTCGGTTACGGCGCCGGGCTCGGCGGGCTCGCGCTCGCCGCGCATCTGGCGGTCCGGATCCGCGCCCCGTACGCGGACCCGCTGCTGCTGCCGATCGCCGTACTGCTCAACGGGCTCGGTCTGGTGCTCATCTACCGGCTCGACCGCGCGACCCCGCACGACGAGGCGGCGCTCGCGCAGCTGACCTGGTCGACGGCCGGGGTGGCCCTGTTCACGGTCGCGGTCGTGGTGCTCGGCGACCACCGGACGCTGCGGCGGTACGCGTCCCTTTCGGTGGTCGCCGCGCTGGTCCTGCTCGTCTCGCCGATCTTCTTCCCGGCCGTGAACGGGGCGCGGATCTGGGTGCGGTTCGCCGGTTTCTCGCTGCAGCCCGCCGAGTTCGCGAAGCTGCTGCTGGCGGTCTTCTTCGCCGCGTACCTCGCCGCCAACCGCGACGCGCTCGCCCGCCCGGGCCGCCGCTTCCGCCGCCTTCAGCTGCCGAACCGCAAGGTCCTCGGGCCGATCGTGGCGGTCTGGCTGATCAGCGTCGGCGTGCTGATCCTGGAGCGCGATCTCGGTACCTCGCTGCTGTTCTTCGGGCTCTTCGTGGTCCTGTTGTACGTCGCCACGGGGCGCACCGGGTGGATCGCGGTGGGCCTTCTGCTCGCGTGCGTGGGCGCGTTCGCGGTCGGCACGCTCGAACCGCATGTGCACAGCCGGGTGGCGGACTGGCTGCACCCCGTGGCCTCCATCGACGCGGGTGAGGGCCCGAACCAACTCGCCCAGTCGCTCTTCGCGTTCGCCGCGGGCGGTGCCTTCGGGAGCGGCCTCGGGCAGGGGCACTCGATTCTGATCGGGTTCGCCGCCAAGTCGGACTTCATCCTTGCGACGGCCGGTGAGGAGCTGGGGCTCGCCGGGCTGTGCGCGATCCTGCTCCTGTACGCCCTGCTCGTGGCCGGAGGCTGCCGGGCCGGGCTCGCGCTGCGTGACCCGTTCGGGCAACTCCTCGCGATCGGGCTCGCGTCGATCGTGGCGCTTCAGGTGTTCGTGATCGCGGGCGGGGTGACCGGGCTGATTCCGCTGACCGGGATGGCGATGCCGTTTCTCGCGCAGGGCGGCTCGTCGGTCGTGACCAACTGGACGATCGTGGCGCTGCTGATCCGGCTCAGCGACTCGGCCCGGCGCGAACCCGCGCTTCCGGACGGCGCCGTGGAGGCCGCGGCATGAGGCGGTACGTGCGGCGGGCCACGGTCTTCTGCCTGCTCCTGCTCCTCGCGCTGCTCGGCAACGCCGCCCGGATCCAGGTCTTCCAGGCCGCCGAGTACGAGGCCAACCCGGCCAACCGGCGCCCCGCCATCGTCCGCTACGAGCAGCCGCGCGGCGACATCCTGGTGGACGGCCGACCGGTCACCGGCTCGAAGGACACCGGGGAGCAGCTCCGCTACGAACGGACGTACCCGAACGGCCCGTTGTACGCCCCGATCACCGGCTACGCCTCGCAGACCTACGGCACGACGCTCCTGGAGAAGTCCGCGGACGACCTGCTCACGGGCACGGACCCGGCACTCGCCCCGTTCCCGCTGTGGCCCGGCGCCACGAGGTCGCGGCAGCCGGGCGGGCAGGTGCACACCACGATCGACCCGAAGGTGCAGAAGGCCGCGTTCCGGGCGATGGGCGCGCGGGAGGGCGCGGTAGCGGCGATCGAGCCGGCCACCGGGCGCATCCTCGCCCTTGTCTCGACCCCGTCGTACGATCCCGGGCTGCTCTCCGGCAACGACCTTTCGGTGGGCCGGAATTGGGACCTCCTGCACGAGGACCCCGGCCGCCCCATGCTCAACCGCGCGCTGCGCCAGACCTATCCGCCGGGCTCGGCGTTCAAGGTGGTGACGGCGGCGGCGGCCCTGGACACCGGCGTGGTCACGGATCTGGACGCTCCGACGGACGCGCCGGACCCGTACCGGCTGCCGGGCACGTCGACCGAGCTGACCAATGACGTACGGGGCAGCTGCGCGGAGGCGTCGCTGCGCAAGGCGTTCAAGTGGTCCTGCAATACGGTCCTCGCGCGGCTCGGCGACGCGGTGGGCCTTTCGGCGATGGTCCGCACGGCCGAACGCTTCGGCTTCAACGACAAGGACCTGAAGATCCCGACGCTGGTCGCGCGCAGCAACTTCGACACCTCCATGGACCGGGCACAGCTCGCGCTCTCCGCGATCGGCCAGTACGACACCACGGCGACGCCCCTCCAAATGGCGATGGTCGCGGCCGCGGTGGCCAACGGGGGCGACCTGAAGAAGCCGCGCCTGGTGGACCGTACGACCGACGCGTCCGGACACCCGGTCGCGGTGACCCGCGCCGAGTCGCTGCGGCAGACCCTGAACCCGGGCACGGCGGCGCTCCTGCGCGAGCTGATGGTCGACGTGGTGGAGCGGGGCACGGGCGGAAACGCGGCGGTTCCGGGCGCGATCGTCGGCGGCAAGACGGGCACGGCACAGCACGGAATCGCCAACACGGGCCTGCCGTATGCCTGGTTCATCTCCTGGGCCCGGGCCGAGGACGCGGCGGAGCCCGCGGTGGCGGTCGCCGTGGTGGTCGAGGACGCGTCGGCCGACCGCGACGACATCAGCGGGGGCGGGAGCGCGGCGCCGGTGGCGCGGGCGGTGATGAAGGCGGCGCTCGGGCGGTGAGACCGGGCCGAGCGCCGCTTCGGGCGGTCAGTTGATTCAGGCGGTCAGTCGAGAGGTTCGCGCATCTCGTCGCGGACGGCGAGGGCGGTCCTCGCCGCCTCCTCCAGGTCGATCGACCGCAGGTCCTGACCGGCGGCGGCCGGGTCGACCGTGGCCACACCGGCGGCCGTATTGCCGTCGGCCCAGGCGCACATGGGCATCTGGACCTTGACGCCCGACTGCTGCTGGGTCAGCACCTGGCAGCGCACCGTCTCGCCGCCGCCGTCCGGCGTGATGTCCTTGGCCGCCACGGCGATCGAGGTGCCCTGGGCAGTACCGGCGCCGCGCAGCATGCTGCGGCGGGCTTCGTCGGGGTCGCTGATGCGGCCGTACATGCCGGAGACGACGAGCGCCTTGCCGGACGCGGCGTCTCCCTTGCCGGTGTACTGGCCGACGACCGGCGTCATGTCCTTGATGTTCGACTCGTCCCAGGACCCGTCATCCTGGGGCCCCTGCGACGAGTGGTCACCGGCCAGCGTGTACTCCCCGTCGAGCAGGGTCTTCTGGAGCGTGAGCCGGTACTCGGCAGCGGGGAACGCGGAGTCCGACGGGCCGCCCGCGGTGTCGGAGTTCCGGTTCCCCCACGCCGAGAACAGCAGCAGAGCCCCGGCTCCGGCCACCACGAGGGCCACGATGCCGATCGTGCGCCATGCGTTGTTACGGGGCGGCGGGGGCGGTGGCGGTGGCGGTGGCGCACCCCAGCCGCCCGGTCCGGGGTGCGATCCACCGGCGTACGGTCCGGGCTGCGGTGACCCGTACGGGCCCGGCGGCGGAGGCTGTTGCTGCGGGTACGGCTGCTGTCCATAGGGACCGGCGGGGCCGGTCGGGCCGGTCGGGCCGTATCCCCCGGCCTGTGATGGCTGCGGCGTCGACATGGCGGCACCGTATGTCACAAGCGCGAAGCACCAACGGGCAGGGCCGCGGCGATGGCCGAAGATGCCCGGCGCCGACGCCCGACGCCGACGCCCAACAACAAGTCCCGCACAAGGGATTGACGCCCTTGCTGACGCGGAGTCTCATAAGAACCCATAGGGAGTGACCGCGGGTAACCAGCGCCATCCAACCGCAGTCCACACCGCGAACCAACCGCGATCCAGACCCCGATCCAGACCCCGATCCAGACCGCGATCCAGACCGCGATCCAGAGCGCCAATCCATACGACGAGGTGGGAACGGCATGACGACGGTGACGGAGGAGGACGACGTCCTCATGGGCCTGCGGGACGCCCTCGGGCAGCTCAAGGGCCGCGAGCAGGTCGCCAAGCGGCTGCTCGAATCGTCCGCCAAGCATTCCTTCGACCCCGACAAGGAGCTCGACTGGGACGCCCCGGCCGAGGACGGCAAGTGGTTCTGGCCGCCGGAGCTGGTCTCGCTCTACGACACCCCGCTGTGGCGGCGGATGTCCGAGGAGCAGCGGTTCGACCTCGCCCGGCACGAGGCGGCCTCGCTCGCCTCGCTCGGCATCTGGTTCGAGATCATCCTGATGCAGCTGCTGGTCCGGCACATCTACGACAAGTCGGTGACCAGCTCGCATGTGCGGTACGCGCTCACCGAGATCGCCGACGAGTGCCGCCACTCGATGATGTTCGCCCGCATGATCGAGAAGGGCGGGGCGCCGACGTACCCGGTGTCCCGGCTCAACCACAATCTCGCGCGCGTACTCAAAACGGTCTCCACCACCCCCGGCTCGTTCGCCTGCACGCTGCTCGGCGAGGAGATCCTCGACTGGATGCAGCGGCTGACCTTCCCGGACGAGCGGGTGCAGCCCCTGGTGCGCGGAGTGACCCGTATCCACGTGGTCGAGGAGGCGCGCCATGTCCGCTACGCCCGCGAGGAGTTGCGGCGCCAGATGGTGACCGCGCCGCGCTGGGAGCGGGAGCTGACCCGGATCAGCAGCGGCGAGGCGGCCCGGGTCTTCTCCATCGCGTTCGTCAACCCGCGGGTGTACAGCGACGTCGGGCTCGACCAGCGCGAGGCCCTCGCCCAGGTCAAGGCGAGCCCGCACCGGCGCGAGGTGATGCAGACCGGCGCCAAGCGCCTCACCGACTTCCTGGACGACATCGGGGTGCTGCGGGGCGTCGGGCGACGGCTGTGGCGGAGCTCGGGGCTTTTGGCCTGACGGGCACGGTAGTTGGTGTGCGGCGGGGCCGGTTCGCGGGGTGCGCGGCACGGTAGTTGCTGAGAGGCCGGGCCGGTTCGCGTGCTGCGCGGTTACGCTGCGGGAATGTCCCCGCCTCCGATCACGCGTTCCTCCGCCGCCAGCTCCGGACCCGCTGCCTCCGCGCCTGCGCCTGCGCCCGCGTACCGGCGGCTGAGTGTCGAGGAGCGGCGGCGCCAGCTCCTCGACGCCGCCCTCGGCCTGTTCGCCCGGCGCGCCCCGGAGGACGTCTCGATCGACGACGTGGCGGAGGCGGCCGGGGTGTCGCGGCCGCTCGTCTACCGCTACTTCCCGGGCGGCAAGCAGCAGTTGTACGAGGCGGCGCTGCGCTCGGCCGCGGACGAACTCGAGCAGTGCTTCGAGGAGCCGCACACCGGACCGCTCACCGCACGGCTCGCCCGCGCCCTGACCCGCTACCTGACCTTCGTGGACGAGCACGCCACCGGGTTCAGCGCACTGCTCCAGGGCGGCAGCGTCGTGTCCACGTCGCGTACGACCGCCATAGTCGACGAGGTGCGCCGGGTCGCCGCCGCCCGGATCCTCTCCCATCTGCCGGTGACCGACCCCGGGCCGCGGCTGCACATGATGGTGCGCACGTGGATCTCGGCGGTCGAGGCGGCATCCCTGATCTGGCTGGACGAGGGCAAGCAGCCGACGGCGCCGGAGCTGCGCGACTGGCTGCTCGACCACTTCATCGCCCTGACGACGGTGACGGCGGCGTCCGACGAGCAGACGGCCACGATGCTCAGCAAGGCCCTGGACACGGAGCGCCCGGACGGCGCGGCGGGGACCCTGGCCCGACGGGTGCTCCCGGTGGTCGGCGACGCGGCGCATCTGCTGTAGGGGCGGTACACCCGCCGTAGAGCGAGGTACACCCGCCGTAGAGCGCGGCACACCTGCCGCAGGGCGATGGCGGGCCCGGGTGGACCGACCGGCAGACTTGCCCCGTGAGGGCAGACTGGCCCCGTGAAGAGCGAAGAAACCCCCTTCGTCGGCGGGCCCCTGGACGGCCGGGTCATTCCGGTCCTCCTCGGCCCGACCGGCCAGCCGCCGAAGGTGTACGAGGTCCCCGTGCCCGACCCGGACGGCGGCGAGCCCACCGTGCTCGTCTACCGGCGCGTGCCCGCGGCCCACAGCAAACGGCTCGGCCTGCCGCGCGGCTGGCGCTACGAGTACGACCCGGAGGGGAAGCGGGGCCGGGGGCTCAGGTGGCCCTGGTCCAAGCCTCAGCCGGAGCCCGGACCCGAGCCCGGACCCACAGAGGAGGAACGGGACGAGGAACGAGGCAAGGAACGAGGCGAGGAACGAGGCAAGGACTGACGCCCTGTCAACCCACCCGGCCGCTTTCCGGCCCCGCCGCCCGGGACGAGTGACACCCTTCGCCCACCGGACCCCGCCCGCGCGGCGGCCCGGCCACCCCCGAGCCATGCTCGCCCCGGAGGTGATGTCGTGTCAGGGACGTCAGGGACTCGCGTGCGGGCGGCGATCGGCAAAGGGATCGGGCGCGCGCTCCGGCTCGCCTGCGCCGCGGCGGTCGTCACGGCACTCGTCCCCGGCCCCACGGCAGCGGCCGCGCCCGCCCCCGGACCCGGACCCGGACCCGGACCCGGACCCAGTGAGCGTCGCTCCGTACCCCAGCTGCTCACGGACCTGCGCGAGCTGTACCGCAAGGCCGAGCAAGCCACCGAGACGTACAACACCACCGCCGAGCGCCTCAAGAAACAGCGCGCGGAGGCCAAGCGGCTCGACGCCGAGCTGAACCACACCCGGCTCGCCCTGCACGACAGCCGCAGCGCGGCCGGGCGCCTGGCCCGCCAGCAGTACCGGTCGCACAGCGAGATCTCCCCGTACGTACGCCTGTTGCTCGCCCGGGACCCCCAGCGGGCGCTCGGCCAGGGCCATCTGATCCGGCGCCTGGCGGCCGAGCGGGTCGAGACGGTGGGACGCCTCACCGCCGGTGAGAAACGGGCAAGCGACCTCGCCCGCCGCTCCCGCAAGGCCCTCGACGCCCAGCTCGCCCTCGCCGCGCGGCAGAAGAAGCAGCGGGACACGGTGATCGGACGGCTCAAGGAGGTCGAGGAGCTCCTGGCCGACCTGAGCACCGAGGAACTGGCCGAGCTGCGCCGCTTGGAGGAGGCGGGAACGGTCAAGGCCCAGCGGGAACTTCTGGATTCCGGGGCACTCGGGCTGCCGGGCTCCGAGGGCGGTCAAGGCGCCGGTGCGGTGGCCCCGTCGCGTTCCGGAAACGCGGCCCTGCGCTACGCCGTACGCCAGATCGGCAAGCCGTACCGCTGGGGCGCCGAGGGACCGAAGTCGTACGACTGCTCGGGCCTCACCTCCCAGGCCTGGGCCCACGCGGGCCACCCCATCCCGCGCACCTCCCAGCAACAGTGGGCCACCCTGCCCCGGGTCCCGCTGCGCGAGCTGCGCCCCGGAGACCTGGTGGTGTACTTCCCCGAGGCCACGCACGTGGCGCTGTACCTCGGCAACGGAATGGTGGTGCACGCACCCCGCCCCGGCGGCCGGATCAAGGTCTCCCCCATCGCGGCGAACCCACTGCGCGGCGCCGTACGACCGGATCCCGGGGCGGAAGCGATGCCGGGATATCGGCCGCCCCGGATCCCTGCGGGGGCTATGGAGGGGTCGGATCTGGGGTACGACGGGGCTGGGGCACCGTCGGAATGATTTCGCCCGGTACTCAGCCGCGCTCCAGATCCCTGGCCATGACGGTGGTCAGCGGCGCGTCGTCCGCCGGCTTCGCTTCGCCTACTTCGCCGTAGCCCCAACTCTCGTACAGCGAACGCACCTTGTAGTGAGCGGACTCGACCAGGAGCGTGACGACGTCGGCCGTGATCGGTGCGAGCAGCGTGTCATGAATCCGCTTCGCCCGACCGGTCCCGCGCCATGAGGGAACCACCATCAACTCCGACAGCGCGAAGACCGACCCCCTGACAGCTACCGGCCGTTGGTGCCCCTTCCACCATCCGCCCGGCTTGAACATGGCGCCGTATGCGTAACCGACAGGACCGCCCTCTTCCCATCCCAATACACACTGCCAGTTCTCACGTGAGGACCACCGCTCGACGAAGTACGAGAAGCGTTCGCGCGAGTGAAACGGATTCGGATCGTTCGCGTACGCCTCGTCGTGGATATCGAGCAGCAGGGACCTGACGTCCCGTGCATCGGCATGCGTGTAGCGCTTCAGATCCATTGCCCGGATTCCTCGATCCACTCGACGACCTCGGCACTCTGTGAGCCTGAGGCTACGATCGCCTTGCGTGTCGCAGCCAGAGTGTGAGCCGTTCTCCTCGATCCGGAAGAGGGCGGCAGCAATGCGTGGGCCTGTCTGCCTGTCGCACAGGCAGACTCCAGGTCTCCTTGTCTGGCCTGCGCCAGCGACAGGTGAGCCGTGTACAGCGCCTTGTTGCGGGCCATGCCGTCAGGAATGGCAGCGAGCGTGCGATGCAGGTGGTACTCCACCCGCCCGTGATCACCCAGTGCCTTCCACATGAATGAGGACAGGGCGTCCATCTCGCTGGTGTCGAAGAACCTGATCCACTCTGGCCGTTGATCGTCGGCGCTACGGGCGAAGGCACGCTCCGCGTCGCCGAGGGCCCGCAGAGCCTCGGAGCGGCGTCCGAGGCGCGCGAGTCCGCTGGCGTTCCGCATGTGCCCGAGAGAGGCGTACAACGAATCTCTCCGGGCGATAGAGGAGCACTTCATCACCTCTGATCCGGCGACCGCTTCGGCGTGGTTCTCGTGCTGGTTGGAGGTGAGGATCAGATGGTTCCAGACCTGGTACATCGTCTCGCTGTCGCGGGACAGGCCGGCGAAGGTCAGAGCTTTGCCGAGATAGGCGCGAGCCCGCTGCGGAGATCGTGCGTCGATGGCCGCGAATGCCGCAGAGCAGAGGACGTTGGCGGCGAGCCGGTGAAGAGTGTCTCGCACGCGAGTTGACGACGAGGAAACGGCAACGGTGGACTGGATCCGGGAAGCCAGTTCCACCGCGAGGTCCTCCATCTTCCGTGATCCCCCTACTGCTTGATCCTTTCGGACGATGGCCACGTAGTCCTGATGGAATCGCCGGACGTCGTTGACGCCGAGGCGCCCATGGGTGGGTGCGTACGGAGCGGCAATGGCCATGGCAGTTCCGCTCGCGGCGGTGAGGAGCGCACGTCGGTGCACGGGATCTTCCTCCGGTGGTGCGATGCGCTTCTTGCGAGGTATGAACCCCAGGTCTTCGGCGCTGGCATCAAGAACCTTTTCCAGGCACAGCCTGATGCGGTCTTGCGGCCACTTGGTATCGCCGCGCAGCCATCGCCGGATGTCGGCATCGGTGACGTTGCCCGGCTTGCCTGTCAGGAGTTCGATCTCAGCATTGATCTGACGCGCTAACTCGGCCTGAGAGAAACCGAGTTCCGCGATCCGTGCGGCGAGCTTGCAGTTTCCTTGCGCCATGCCCTCACGGTAACGGTGCGCGATCATCCAGACACGAACGAAGGTAAAAATCACCGGGGGCACGCGACGGGAGACGTACCTCTTCCACCTGTCCGCTGTGCCGGGCCAGCCGTTGACTAGGCATCACCAGACAAGTACCCCCGCGACGCGGCGAACGTCCGGGGGCGTGGCCATCAACCGACAAGGGGTTGACGACAATGCCCAAAGCTACAACCAGACTCCTCACGCCGCTTCTGCGGTTACTTCTGCCCGCTGGAGGACGTCACCGGGCGCGCACACCCCACCCGAGCACCCGGCCTCAGCCCGCTCCCGACGGGCCCACGCTCGCGCTCCGGGGTGAGGACGTTGGGCTTGTCCGTCCGTACCTCGTTGCTCACGAACGACGCCAGGAAGCTCAGCGGCAGCGCGCCCGACGCCGTGCCCTATGGCTCGCCGTACACGGCGTGGACATCGGTCCCAAGCTCCTCCACGGAGTGGAGGTGAGCGCGTGACCGTCGAAGTCTCCCCCCGTCCCCGTCCACAGGACATCAGCCAACTCGAGGCGGCCTACCTCATGCATCGTCTGGAGTGCCTGCGGTGCGCGCCAGAGGGCTCGTGTGAGCTCGCGCAACGGCTCGAAGAGGCACAGCGCGAAGCGGGGGCATCATGAGCGCGCATTGTGCGGAGTGCGCTCAGTTGGAGCGCGAGAAGGAAGAGGCGCGCAGGCTCGGAAACCTGAGCCGGGTCACTGACTGCAACGTCTTGATCAAGCGACATCCGGACCACAGCAGGAAGCTTGCTCCGGCCGGAAGGGGGTGGGCATGAGTCGCACTGTCCACCGGTTCCGCCTGTCTGTCCGGCGAGCAGGCCTCTGACGCCCGCCCTCGGTGGAGACGCGAGTCGACAATTGCCCCCAGGTGGCGACCAACATTCCGGGTGTGGTCGCGTTGCGCGACAGCAACCGGCCCGACACCATCGTCCCATGTCGAAGTGCCCCCGCTGTGACTCCGAATGCCTCACGGATCCCGAGAACGGGTTGCCCTGGTGCGCGCGCTGCGGGGCGCACTTCGGGCTCTCGCTGCCTTCGTGCCGGGGGCTTTGGTCGTGGCGCAACCCTGCCACCCGCGCCCCTGTCCGGCCTCGCAAGCACTGAGACACGGGACTCCGTAACGGCCCCCGCCGTGCGTCTCCTCATGACGCCTGGCGGGGGCTTCCTCATGCCACGGTGCCCCGCTGGGTGGGCGGGGGTGGGGGGTGGGGGGTGGGGGCTAGGCGGTGACCTCCGCCAGGTAAGCGTTCGCCTTGTCCGGGTCGAAGAAGAAGTTCTCGAAGTCGGACGGGTCGTCGAAGCCGTTGGCGATGCGGTGGGCGACCGGGGGGAGTTGGCCTGCCGCGCCGATGAGGTTGAGGACGTGCTCCGGGGGCGGGGACAGCATTGCGTTGGTCCACTTCGTGACGTGCTGCGCCGTTTCCCAGTAGCGGTCGAACGTCGCCTGCATCCACGCCTCGTCGAACTCCTTGTCCCCGTGGGACACGATCGAGTCGAGGTACGAAGCCGCGCACTTGGCGGCCGAGTTGGAGCCCTGGCCCGTGATCGGGTCGTTGGCCACGACCACGTCCGCGACGCCCAGGACCAGGCCGCCGCCGGGCAGCTTGCCGATGGGGTTGCGGACGGTCGGGGCGTAGCGGCCCGCGAGCGTGCCGTTCGGGTCCGTCAGCTCCACCTTCGTGGCCCGCGCGTACTCCCAGGGCGTGAACTTCTCCATCAGCTCCAGGGTCAGGGAGAGGTGTTCCGCCGGGTCCTTCACTCCCTTGAAGGCGTCCAGCGGACCGCCCGGGATGCCCTCCCAGAACAGGATGTCCGCGCGGCCCGTGTTCGTGTACGTCGGCATGATGAAGAGCTCTCCGACGCCGGGCACCAGGTTGCAGCGGACCGCGTCGAACTCCGGGTGCTCGGGGCGCGGGCCGAGGCCGTGGACGTACGCCACCGCCAGCGCCCGCTGCGGCTCCGTGTACGGCGAACGCGACGCGTCGCGGCCGAACATGGAGACCAGCTCGCCCTTGCCCGCCGATACCAGCACCAGGTCGTAGGTGCGCGAGAAGTAGTCCAGGTCCGAGACCGCTGCGCCGTGGATCACCAGCTGGCCGCCGCGCTGCGCGAAGGTCTCCATCCAGCCGGCCATCTTCACCCGCTGGTCGACCGACTGGGCGTAACCGTCGAGCTTGCCGACCCAGTCGATGGCGCGCTGCGTGGGGCCCGGGTCGTGCGAGCCGGGGGCGGCGACCGAGACGCCGAGGCCCTCGATGTTCGGGGCCTGCGACTCCCAGAAGTTGATCTGTAGATCGCGCTCGTGCTGCAGCGCCGTGTGGAACATGCACTGCGTCGACATGACCCGCCCGGAACGGATCTCGTCGGCCGTGCGGTTGGACATCAGGGTGACCTCGTACCCCTGGGACTGGAGTCCGAGGGCGAGCTGGAGTCCGGACTGACCGGCTCCGACAATGAGTATCTTCCGCATGGCTGGTTCTCTCCTAGCGGGTTGTGCGGGGGAGTGGGGAGGGCGCGGGTACTTGGGGGACGTGACCCCGCGCTACTCGGGGGTGGCGTCGAGGGCGTGGCCCACGAGGGACAGCAGGGTCTCGACGACCGTGATGCGGCGCCTCGCGTCCATGATCACCACGGGTATGTGCGGCGGTATCGTCAGCGCCTCGCGCACATCCTCGGTCTCGAACTTCTCGGTGCCCTCGAAGTGGTTGACGGCCACCATGTACGGCAGCCCGCAGCTCTCGAAGTAGTCGAGCGCCGGGAAGCAGTCGGTGAGGCGCCGGGTGTCGGCCATCACCACCGCGCCGATCGCGCCGCGCACCAGGTCGTCCCACATGAACCAGAAGCGCTGCTGCCCGGGCGTACCGAACAGGTAGAGCACCAGGTCGTCGTCGAGCGTGATCCGGCCGAAGTCCATCGCGACCGTGGTCGTGGTCTTCTCCGGGGTCGCGGCCAGGTCGTCCTCGCCGGTGTCGGCGCTCGCCCGGGTCATCAGGGCCTCGGTCTGCAGTGGAGCGATCTCCGAGACCGAGCCCACGAAAGTCGTCTTGCCGACGCCGAAGCCGCCCGCGACCACGATCTTGGTGGCGATGGGGGCACGGTCGCGGTCGTTCTGCCAGGCCTGGGCGCCCTCTTCGGCGGCCGCGGCCGTCGCGGCATCGATAACCGGGCCCGGCCCGGCTGGCGGCAGGTCAGAGACGGCGGAGTCCACTCAGCACCCTTTCAAGCAGTGCGCGGTCCGGCTGTCCTGGGCCGCGACCGGTTCCGTACACGCGGATCTTGCCCTGGTCGGCGAGGTCGCTGAGCAGCACGCGGACCACGCCGAGCGGCATCTTCAACAGCGCGGCGATCTCCGCGACCGTGCGCATCCGCCGGCAGAGCTCCACGATCGCCCGCATCTCCGGCATCACCCGGGTGTGCAGACTGCCGTTCGGCAGCTCGAGCCGCTCCTCGGGGGCCTCGAGGGCCGCCACGAAGGTCTCGACCAGGAGTACGTGGCCGAAGCGGGTACGGCCGCCGGTCAGGGAGTAAGGGCGTACGCGGGCAGGTTTGCGGTCGCCGCCGCGCACCGGAAGCTTGCTCACGTGGGCCTGGCTCACTGGGCACTCTCCAGAGACTGGCGCAGCTCACTGCGGAGTTCGGGGGTGAGGACATGTCCGGCCCGGCCGACGAACAGCGCCATGTGGTACGCGACCACACTCATGTCGCAGTCCGGTGTGGCGTGCACGCCGAGCAGTGAGCCGTCGCTGATCGTCATCACGAAGAGGCTGCCCTCCTCCATGGCGACCACGGTCTGCTTGACGACGCCGCTGTCCATCAGCTTGGCGGCGCCGATGGTGAGGCTGCCGATGCCGGAGACGATCGTGGCGAGGTCGGCGCTCGAGCCCTTCGGCCCCTCGGGCTGCCGCTGGGCGGGCTCAGCGTTCCGGCCGGGATCGGAGGACAGCAGCAGGAGCCCGTCCGACGACACCACGGCGACCGAGAGGATGTCGGGCACTTCGTCGACGAGGTTGGTGAGCAGCCAGTGCAGGTTACGGGCTTCGCTGCTCAGCCGGTAAGTGCCGGGAGTACTGGGCGTACTGGACGTACTGGGCGCGGTCAACTACGTGCCTCCTCAGTTGAATCCCCCTGGTTCGTGGTCTCACCTGTACGTTCACGTTCGTTGGTGCCGCTGCCGTCCTCGGCGAGCTCGGCGGCCACGTCGCGGCGGCCCTCGACCGCGCCCCGCTGGAAGCCGCCGAGCCGACGGCGCAGCGCCTCGGCGTCCACGGCGCCCTTGCGCGCGGCCGGTGCGGGCCCGGGGGCCGCGAGCTTGGGCGTCCGCTTGGGCAGCCCCTTGTCGGTGATCCGCTCCGGCTGACCGTCGGGGATGCGCTCGTGGGTGGCCGCGGGCTCGTCGGGATCGGCGGAGAGCTCGGGTGCGGGCTCGGCGGCGAGGTCGAGTGCGGGCTCGGTGGCGAGGTCGGTGGCCAGGTTGGTGGCGGGCTCGGCGACGCGGCCGGTGGCCAGGTCGGCGGCGGGCTCGTCCGTGGCACCCCGCTCACCCGTCTCGTCGGTCGCGTCCGACTCGCTTGTCCCGGCGGCGGGCCGTTCGGCCGGGGCGGCCGGGGCGGCGGGCCGCTCCTGTGGCTGCTCTTCGGGCTCTTCGAGGTCTTCGCGCTCTTCTCGCCCATCGCGGTCTTCGCGCTCTTCCGGTACGTCGACGGGCTCGCGTGCCGCCGGTACGTCGAGCGGCTCGTGGCTCTCCGGTACGTCGAGCGGCTCGCGCGGGCCCGGTACGTCGGCGTGGCGCGGCTCGGCATCCGCTGCCCGGAGCGTCGCCTCCGCCGCGTCGATCAGCGGGTCACCCGGGGGCGGCAGCTCCGTACCGGCCGAAGGGACCGTACGGACCGAACGGCCGTCCAGGACATTGGAGTTGGCCTCGGCCTCGAAGCCCGGCAGATGCACGCCGGACGTCCCCGCCGCCGGGCCGCCGCGCTGCTCGGCGACCGCGTCGGGCGGCGCCGCGGCGAGGATGGCCTTGGGCAGCACCACGACCGCGGCGACGCCGCCCTGCTTCTGCTCGCGCAGCTGGACCCGGGCGCCGTACCGTCCGGCGAGCCGCGCGACGACGTACAGGCCGAGACCGAGCCCGGACTCGGGGGCCGGGCCGTCCTCCAGGCCCCCGTCGGCCTGGCGGCGGTCGCCGTACTCGTGTGCCGCGCACTCCGTTTCGAACTCGCCGAGGCGCGCGTTGAGCTCGCGGAGCCGGTCGTCGGTCATCCCTATGCCCTCGTCCTGCACCGAGAGCATCACCTCGCCGCTCTCCAGGAGCCAGCCGGAGACCTCGACCTGGGCGTCCGGCGGCGAGAACGACGTGGCGTTCTCCATGAGTTCGGCGACCAGGTGGCTGATGTCGTCCGCCGCGAACCCGGCGAGGTGCGCGTGCGGCGGCAGGGCGGCGACCCGTACCCGCTCATAGCGCTCGATCTCGCTGACCGCGGCGCGCAGCACATCGATCAGCGGGATCGGACCGGGGTGCGTGTGGCGGTGCTCGGCACCGGCGAGGACCAGGAGGTTCTCGCTGTGGCGGCGCATCACGGTGGCGAAGTGGTCGAGCTTGAAGAGGGTGGCGAGGCGGTCCGGGTCCTGCTCGCGGTCCTCCAGGCCCTCGATGACGCCGAGCTGCCGCTCCACCAGGGAGAGGGTGCGCAGCGCCAGCTGGACGAAGGTGGCGCTGATGCCGTCCCGGGTGCGGCGCAGGCGGGCGGCGGACTCGGCGAGTTCCGCGCGCAGTTGCTCGCGCTCGTCGGCGAGCTTCTCGCGCTGGCCGATCAGGTGCTTGCGGTCGCCTTCGAGTACGGCCTGCCGGTCCCGCAGCTTCTTGGCGTGCTCGTGCAGGGCGTTGACGGACCGTACGACCGCGGCGAACTCGTCGTTACGGCCGGTGAACCGGATCGGCTCGTCGGCCCCGTCCCGCTCGGCGGCGTCCGCCTCCGAGTCGGTGGCAGTGGCCTTGTCCGCCGGGTCCGCGGTGGCGGCCTCGGCGAGCCTCGCCGTGCCCAGGCGGAGCACCGCGAGCGGGCGGGTGAGCGTGCGGGCGACGGCCGTGGCGATGCCGACGGCGAGCAGCAGCAGGGCGGCGGCGTACGCGATCCGGAGTTCGAGCGTGGTGACGTCGTCGTCGCGGAGCTGGGAGAGGTGCTCGATGCGGTCCGTCGCGAGGGTGTTCTCGACGCTGCGCATCTGCTCGACGCGGGCGGAGAGCGCGGCGGCCACGGAGGTGCGCTGGTAGCCCTGTTCGGTGGCCGAGAGGGTCGACTGGTCGGTGAGCCGGGCCAGGTAGCGCACGGCGCGGTCGACCTCGGGTCCGGTGACCGTGGAGCGCAGCTTGGCCAGGTCGGCGTCGGTGGCGTCGCGCTCGAAGTCGGCGAGCGCGGCCTGTTCGCGGACCCGGGCCTGCTGCGCGGCGGCGCTCAGGCCGTCCCGGAGCTTCGTGTTCGGGCTCGGCGCACCGGCCTGCGGCAGGCCGGTGATCGGGTCGATGGCCGGGGCGGGGTCCCTTGGCACGGCGAGCGCGGCGAGCAGCAGGCCGCGGGTCGCGGCGGCCTGCTCGACGGCGCGGTCCAGGTCGGCGAGGGCGCGGGCGCCCGCACCGGCGCGCGGCGGCAGCTCGCCGGCCAGGCGCTCGGCGAGCGCGTGCAGTTCGCCTATGGCGTCGGTGTACGCCTCGTGGGCGTCGGTCGCGGATCCCGTGCCGGTACGGGCCTCACGGCGTACGTCCGCGAGCGCGTCCAGGTCCTTGCGCAGCCCGCCCGGCGCCTCGGCGCGCAGCTCCGCGATCTGCCGGTCCACGCGGGTCTTGCGGTCGGCCGTGCTGTCGGCGGGCCCCTGGCCACGGGGGCGCCCGGCGGCGATGTACGCGGTGACCTCGTCGCGCTCGTCGGAGAGCGAGTGGGCGAGCGAGACGGCGTCCTTGGTGAGCTCGGCGCGGGTCACCAGTTCCTGGGAGTCGGCCAGTTGGGCCGAGGCCGCGAAGATCGCGGGCGCTCCCGCGGCGCCGATCGCGGCCGCCACCACGGCGACGGCGATGACGAGCCGGCTGCGCACCCGCACCCGGCGTCCGGCCGGGGTCGCCCCGTCGGCCGCGCCACCGGGCCCACCGGCGGGCTCGCCGCGGGCCGCACCGTCACCAGCTCCGGACCGCGACGCCCCCAAGGCGCCGTCCGTGCCCTTGCCCCGAGGCCGCTTCATCTGCACCGGTGCTCGCATTCTTGATGTTCTCGTTCCTCGGCCGCACGAAGCCCGGGTGCCGCGCGGCCTCGCGGCCTGCACGGGCGCCCTGGTACGGCTCGTGCGTCCCCTGGTACGACTGGTACGACTCATGGCCATGCGACACGAATGTCCGTGTATGCCACGGACTCATGGCTCATGACCCTTCCAGTGTGGTGGAGCAGCGATCGCCCCTCGCCCAGCGGGCCACCGGAAGGAGTGAACCTCGGCCGGGTTAGCCGATCAAGTCTCGCGGGCATACGCATCGACCGCGCGTGGAGCGCCGGTTGGACGGGCCGGGCCCGCTTTGGCAAGATGCCCCGCCCGCGCCTTCCGGAGCCCCGCGATCCGCCCGAAATGCGGCGCGCCGCCCCGGTACCGGCACCCTGACACGGTCTGTGAAGGCCTCGTGCAGACTGGCCGAATGCGTGTTGAACTCGCCACCGAACCCGGCGACCCGGAACGCCCCAATGAGGACTACGCTTCGGTCGCGCTCCCCGCATCCGGCAAGGGCGGTTCCCTCGTCCTGCTCGACGGCGTGACGCCGCCGGACGCGGACTACGGCTGTCGGCATTCGGTCCCCTGGTTCACGGCGCGGCTCGGCGGCGCACTGGGAGAACTGTCCGTTTCACACCGACATCTGACGCTGCGTGAAGTCCTCGCGGAGGCGATCGGGAGGACCGCCGACGCGCATGGCCGAACCTGTGACCTTTCTCACGCGCGTACGCCACAGGCAACCGTCGTCCTCGCGCGCTGGGACGAGTCGCGCGTGGAGTATCTGGTCCTGTCCGACTCGGTGTTGCTGTTCGAGGCACCGAACGGCACGGTGACGCCGGTGCTCGACGACCGGCTCGACCACCTACCCCCGGCGGTCACCACGCTGCGCGCCACGGCCCGCGCGCTGCCGCCCGGCTCGCCCGAACGCGCGGCCGCGGCGCGGGAGTACGTCGCGGCGGTGGAGGCGCTGCGCAACGCGGCGGATACGGACGGCGCGTTCTTCACGGCCGCGGCCGACCCGGGGGTCGCGGAGCGGGCCGTCGCCGGATCACTCGACCGGGCGGCGGTACGGACGGTGGCGGCGCTGACGGACGGGGCCGGGCGGTGGGTGGAGATGTTCCGGGAGGGTTCCTGGCGGGACTGCCTCGCGGTGGTACGGGACGAGGGGCCGCAGGGCCTGATCGACCGGGTACGCAAGTTGGAGACTGCGCGGGCGGGGTCGGGGCCGGGGCCGGGGTCGGCGTTCCGGGGGAAGGCGCATGACGACGCGGCCGTGGTGTACGTGGAGTTCTGAACCGGCGTACGTCCTTGGCCGGGCCTCAGTCGTCGGAGGCCCGCGCGTTCAACTGGCCGAGCAGCCGGGCCAGTTCCGCCACCTCGCCACGGTCCCAGTCGGCCAGGCGGCGGACGTAGCGCTCGCGGCGGGCGTCGCGGACCGTGCGGTAGCGGGCGCGGCCCTCTTCCGTGAGGCGGAGCAGGAAGGCGCGGCCGTCGGCCGGGTCCGGGGTGCGGGTCACCAGACCGAGCTCTTCCAGGGCGCGGAGTTGACGGCTCATCGTCGCCTTGCCGACGCCGATGTACGCGGCGAGCTCGGTGGCGCGCTGCGGTCCCGCCTCCTCCAGGCGTACGAGCAGGCCGTACGCGGCGGGTTCGAGGTCCGGGTGGACGGCGCGGGCCATCTCGCCGGACGAGGCACGGGCCCGGCGCAGAAAGACCGTCAACTCCCGCTCCAGGGCGAGGAATGCTTGGTCCTCGCCGACCGCCACCGGCTGGGACGGTTCGCTCTCCGCGCGGCCCTCGCCGCTCTCGTGCACGTCAGCACCCATGAAACGCCGCTTTCCCGTTCCTGAAAGTTTCTTCCGGCCGCGGACCATTACCGCAGTTGGGCCAGTATTTCGCAGGAGTAGACCAACGGAAGCAACCGGACCCTGTTCGGACCTGCGGTCTACGGGCATAGAGAAGACAGTGGCATGTTCACACCAGGCTCTGACCAGTCTGTCTCCGGGCATGCCACCACCCCCACACCCCTCCCCATTTCCCCCCATGAGCACCACCGAGGCGCCTTCGGAGGCACGTATATGCCCGTGCGCAGATCCGGATCCGGAACTCTCAGCCGCTCACGTCTCACCGTGACCGGCGTCCTCCTCACCCTCCTCTCCCTTCTCCTCGCCTACCCCGGCACCGCCCAGGCGGCCGATGGCACCGCTGCCTTACCCCCACGCGGCAGCGCGTACATGGGCATGGGCGTCATAGAGCACGACGGCCAGGGCCCGCTGCCGCCCGACAACCCCCAAGTCGCCGCTGTCCAGACCGAGGGCGTCGACGTCTCCAGCCATCAGGGCAACGTCAACTGGAAGGCGCTGTGGGACCGCGGCGTCAAGTGGGCGTACGTCAAGGCGACCGAAGGGACGTACTACAAGAACGGGTACTTCACACAGCAGTACAACGGCTCGTACAACATCGGCATGATCCGTGGCGCGTACCACTTCGCCACGCCGAACACCACGAGCGGGGCCGCGCAGGCCGACTACTTCGTGAACCGCGGCGGCGGCTGGTCACGAGACGGCAAGACGCTGCCGGGCGCGCTCGACATCGAGTGGAACCCGTACGGCTCGGACTGCTACGGCAAGAGCCACGCGGGGATGCGCAGCTGGATCTGGGACTTCGTGAACCGGTACAAGTACCGCACCGGTCGCTATCCCGTGATCTACACCTCCACCAGCTGGTGGAAGATGTGCACCGGCAACTACGGCGGCTTCGCGACCAACCACCCGCTGTGGATAGCCCGGTACAGCTCCTCGCCCGGTGAGCTCCCGAACGGCTGGAGCTACTACACGATGTGGCAGTACACGTCGTCCGGGCCGATCGTGGGTGACCACAACAAGTTCAACGGGGCGTACGACCGGCTGAAGGCGCTGGCCAACGGCTAGGCCCCGGAAGGGGGCGGGCCGTTCGGGCCCACCCCCTTTAGTTGCGCCGCTAGTTACGCCGCGACCGGGACCTCCAACTGCGCGGGCTCAAGCGCCAGTTCCAGGACCTGCCGGACGTCCGTGACCGCGTGGACGTCGAGCTTGTCCAGGACCTCGGCCGGTACGTCGTCCAGGTCCGCCTCGTTCCGCTTCGGGATGACCACCGTGGTGACCCCGGCGCGGTGCGCGGCGAGCAGCTTCTGCTTGACGCCGCCGATCGGCAGGACGCGGCCGGTCAGGGACACCTCGCCGGTCATCGCCACGTCCGTGCGGACCAGGCGGCCGGAGAGCAGCGAGGCGAGGGCCGTCGTCATCGTGATGCCCGCGCTCGGGCCGTCCTTCGGGACCGCGCCCGCCGGGAAGTGGATGTGCACGCCCCGGTCCTTCAGGTCACCGACCGGAAGCTCCAGTTCGGCGCCGCGCGAGCGCAGGAAGCTCAGGGCGATCTGCGCGGATTCCTTCATCACGTCGCCGAGCTGGCCGGTCAGGGTCAGGCCGGAGGCGCCGGTCTCGGAGTCGGCCAGGGACGCCTCGACGAAGAGCACGTCACCGCCCGCCCCGGTGACCGCGAGCCCGGTCGCCACGCCGGGGACGGCGGTGCGCCGCTCGGCCGGGTCCTGGGCGGACTCGGGCACGTGGTGCGGGCGCCCGATCAGGCCGCGCAGGTCCTCGTCCCGGACGGTGAACGGCAGCTCGCGCTCACCGAGTTCGGTCTGCGCCGCGACCTTGCGGAGCAGCCGGGCCACGGACCGCTCCAGGTTCCGTACGCCCGCTTCCCGGGTGTACTCGCCCGCGAGCTTGCGCAGCGCCGACTCGTCGAGGGTGACCTCGTCCCGGTCCAGACCGGCCCGGTCCAGCTGGCGCGGGACCAGGTGGTCGCGGGCGATGACGACCTTCTCGTCCTCGGTGTAGCCGTCGAGCCGGACCAGCTCCATGCGGTCGAGCAGTGCCTCGGGGATGGCTTCGAGGACGTTCGCCGTGGCCAGGAACACCACGTCGCTCAGGTCGAGTTCGACCTCCAGGTAGTGGTCGCGGAAGGTGTGGTTCTGCGCCGGGTCGAGCACTTCGAGCAGGGCCGCGGCCGGGTCGCCCCGGAAGTCGGAGCCGACCTTGTCGATCTCGTCGAGCAGGACGACCGGGTTCATGGAACCCGCCTCCTTGATCGCCCGTACGATTCGGCCGGGCAGCGCGCCCACGTACGTACGCCGGTGGCCGCGGATCTCCGCCTCGTCCCGGACGCCACCGAGCGCGACCCGCACGAACTTCCGCCCCATGGCGTGCGCCACGGACTCGCCGAGCGAGGTCTTGCCGACGCCGGGCGGGCCGACGAGCGCGAGCACGGCGCCGCCGCGACGCCCGCCGATGACACCCAGACCCCGGTCCTCGCGGCGCTTGCGGACCGCCAGGTACTCGGTGATCCGCTCCTTCACGTCGTCGAGCCCGGAGTGCTCGGCGTCGAGGACGGCCTTGGCGCCCTCGATGTCGTACGCGTCCTCACTGCGCTCGTTCCACGGCAGTTCGAGCACGGTGTCCAGCCAGGTGCGGATCCAGGAGCCCTCGGGCGACTGGTCGCTGGCCCGCTCCAGCTTGTCGACCTCCTTGAGCGCGGCCTCGCGCACCTTCTCGGGCAGGTCGGCGGCCTCGACCCGGGCCCGGTAGTCATCCGACTCCTCGCCCTCCGACTCGCCGTTGAGCTCGCGCAGCTCCTTGCGTACCGCCTCCAGCTGGCGGCGGAGCAGGAACTCGCGCTGCTGCTTGTCGACGCCCTCCTGGACGTCCTTGGCGATGGACTCCGCGACGTCCTGCTCGGCGAGGTGGTCGCTGAGCAGCTTGGCGGCGAGCTTGAGGCGGGCGACCGGGTCCGCGGTCTCCAGGAGCTGGACCTTCTGCTCGGTGGTCAGGAACGGCGAGTACCCGGAGTTGTCGGCCAGTTGGGATACATCGTCGATCTGCTGGACGCGATCAACGACCTGCCAGGCGCCGCGCTTCTTCAGCCAGCTCGTGGCGAGTGCCTTGTACTCCTTGGCCAGTTCGGCGACGGCACCGGGCAGCGGGTCGGGCACGGTCTCGTCGACCTCGGTGCCCTCCACCCACAGGGCGGCGCCGGGTCCGGTGGTGCCCGCGCCGATCTTCACGCGGCGGCGGCCCTTGATGAGGGCGCCCGGGTCACCGTCGGCGAGCCGGCCCACCTGCTCGACGGTGCCGAGGACGCCGGTGCCCGCGTACGTCCCGTCGATCCGTGGGACGAGCAGCACCCTGGGCTTGCCGGGCCCGCCCGTCTCCCGACCACCGCCCCTCATCGACGCGCTTCGCGCGGCCCCTGCCGTTGGGGCGGCGGCTTGCGCGGCCTCCACCGCGGCTCGTACGTCGGGATCGTTCAGGTCCAGGGGCACGACCATGCCGGGCAGCACGACCTCGTCATCGAGCGGCAGCACGGGCAGGTTGAGCGACGCGTTCACCGTGGACTCGTTAGCCATGATCTCCCCTTCGGCATTCAAGTTGAGCAATACCGACTCAATGCTTGTGAGCCTGGAGATGTTCCCCGAGGGTCGTTCGCTGTGAGCGATCGGGCGGCAGCAGGGCGTTCTTCGGGAACGCCGGCCCTGCCCGGAGGCTTCCCGGAGGCTCCGCCGCCGGAGGCACTTCCCCGCGGGTGCGGGCGTGGGCGAGGATGCTGCTCGTGGACCGAGAGATGATCAGCAGTCTTGCTCACCGTGACCACCCCATCGCCGCCCCGCTGCACGAGATCCGCGTCGACCGGCTTCTGGAACAGGCGCTGCCGCGTGGTGACGAGCGGGTCCTCGACCTCGGCTGCGGCGAGGGCAGTTGGCTGCTCCGCGCCGCGGCGGACCGACCCGGGGTGCGCGCCGACGGTGTCGACCTCAGCGAACCCGCGCTGGAGCGCGGCCGGGAGCGGATCGCGGCGGCCGGTCTTGCGGGGCAGGTCGCGCTGCACCACGCGGATGTCGCCGAGTACGACGCGCGGAGCCAGTACGACGTGGTGCTCTGCGTCGGCGCGACGCACGCGTTCGGCGGGCTGCTTCCCACCCTGGAGGCGGCCCGCAGACACCTCGCGCCGAGCGGCACCCTGATCGTCGGCGACGGCTTCTGGGAGCGCGAGCCCGGTCCCGAGACGCTCCAGGTGGGCTTTGCGGCCGACGAGTTCGCGGACCTGGGGACGACCGTGGACCTGGTGGCGCGGGACGGCTGGGTTCCGGTGCAGGGGCATGTGAGCACCCGCGAGGAATGGGACGACTACGAGTGGGCCTGGACCGGCTCACTCTCCCGCTGGGCCCTCGAGAACCCGCAGCACCCGGAGAGCGCCGAGGCCCTCAAGGCCGCCGAACAGCACCGCGCGGAGTGGCTCCACGGCTACCGGGGCACGCTCGGTTTCCTGACCCTGATCCTGCGTCGGCCGTCGCGGCCGGAGCCGCACACGTTGTTCCGGCAGCAGATGTAGCCGCAGGTGGAGCAGCAGCAGGTGCAGCAGCAGATGCACGGGCGGTGGCCTTGTGGCCCCGGCCTCGCAGCAGGGGCCAGGTGGCCACGCCGATGAGCAGGGACAGCAGATGTCCCCAGTTCGTCAGCGGGTCGGTGAGCGCGAGCAGGTCGTCGACCAGGTACGCGCCCGCGCCGCCGAGCAGCAGCCACCGCGGCCACCGGGGAAGCAGCCCCGCGAGCGCCCCGACACACGCCGTGACACCGAAGCTGATCCCGTAGTCGAGCCGGTGCAGGGAACTCTCCGGCAGCCGGTCGGCAAGGACCCAAAGCCCGACCGGGAGCTCGGTGAGCAGCGTGGCCAGACCGTGTCCGAGCAGGAACACCCCGGCCGTACGCCGCCCGCCGACCCGCCGCTCCAGGGCGGTCAGGACGAGCAGAAACCCGAGGGCGTACGGCGAGGTCACCCCGCCCGCGATCCACAGCGCACTGGCGACGAGCGCGAGCACGGGGGCGTTCACCAGGTGCGCGACATCGGTACTCGACCCGCGAAGCACCGTGTCCAGCACCTGCGGATCGGCGTACGCGGCGAACAGCGAGGTAGCGGTGAGCACGGCGGCGAAGCCGAAGGTGAAGGGGGTGCCGAGGGGGGTGGGCAGGAGACGGGAGAGGAGCCCGGGGCGTCGGGCATTGCGGGCGCGGCGGGTGACGGGGCCGGAGGGGCTTGGGTGGTGCGGTTCGGGGATCTCCTCGGAGCGGATCCCCGGGCCGTGCGTCCGGCCGTGTCCCGGCCCGGGGATCCGCTCCGAGGCAGGTGAGGCAGGTCCTGCCTCCTGCCCGTGGATCCGCTCCGACACAGACCCTGCCCCCTGCCCGGGGATCAGCCCGACGTCCCGCTCCCCGGCGGATCGCTCCCCGCCGGGTCCGGTCCCCCGGTCCTTGCCCCGGGGCTCGGCACCGCCCGTGGGGCGCCGCGTCGTCGCGCTGGTCCGCACGCTCTCGCCTCCTCGGTCGACTGTCCCGTCGGCGGTCCGGCCGTCCAGCCGTCCAGATCACCTCGGCCGACCCTACGTGCGGAACCTGTGCAATCCGGGCCCTGCGCCCATGAGGTCCGCCACAGCGCGGGCGCCCGGACAACCTCGCCGACCCGCACGGCGTCCCCCACCGCTTACGGCAAGACCCGGCCCTGAGGAAAAATGCCCCTCATGCTCGACCCGCGCCACACCCCGGAACCTCCCGTCGTCCTCGACCGCCGTACCGGCCCCCACGGCGAAGTGGTCCTGCGGCGCCACGGTGACCTGCTTCAGATCATCGCCAACGGGACATTCCTCATGGACACTTCCGACGGCCGTTCCGAACGCCTGCTCATCGACGCCGCCGCCGAAGCGCTCGGCGAGCGGCGGGCCGCGCCCAGCGTGCTCATCGGCGGCCTGGGCGTCGGCTTCTCGCTCGCGCACGCCTCAACCGGTCCGCGCTGGGGCCGGATCGTCGTCGTAGAGCGAGAACAAGCCATTGTGGACTGGCATCTGGACGGGCCGCTCGGCGAAATCTCCGCCGCCGCGCTCGCCGACCCGCGCACCGGGATCGTCCACGCGGATCTCCTCGACCACCTCCACGATCCCGACTCGGGCCCGTACGACGCACTTTGTCTGGATATCGACAACGGCCCCGACTGGACCGTCACCGAGGACAACGCGGGCCTCTACTCCCCCGAGGGTCTCGCCACTTGCGCCGCACGGCTCAACTCCGGTGGCGTACTGGCCATTTGGTCCGCCCAGCCGTCCGCCGGTTTTGAGCGGGCTCTACGGAATGCCGGATTCGAGCAGGTCCGTACCGAGGAGATCCCCGTTGTCCGGGGCGTCCCTGACGTGGTCCATCTCGGCGTCAGGGCTGCGTAGCCGAGGCGCGGTAACTGCCCGTACGCTGCTCACCTGAGCCGGGATCTTCCTACCCTCCGACAGATCCCTCACGACAGATTCACTCACCGCAAACAAGGCGCATTTTCAGGGGCGGGGCGATGGAGCAAACACACACCTCCCACAACGGCACGGCGCCCACGCCGGGTGCCCAGCGCCGGGTCCTGGTGGTCGAGGACGACCCGACGATCGTCGACGCCATCGCCGCCCGGCTGCGGGCCGAAGGGTTTCTCGTACAGACCGCGGCCGACGGGCCCGCGGCCGTCGACACCGCCGAGGCGTGGCAGCCCGACCTGCTCATCCTCGACATCATGCTGCCGGGCTTCGACGGCCTCGAGGTCTGTCGCCGGGTGCAGGCCCAGCGGCCGGTGCCGGTCCTGATGCTGACCGCGCGGGACGACGAGACGGACATGCTGGTCGGCCTCGGCGTCGGCGCCGACGACTACATGACCAAACCGTTCTCCATGCGGGAGCTGGCCGCCCGGGTGCACGTGCTGCTTCGCCGCGTGGAGCGGGCCGCGCTTGCCGCGTCCACCCCGCGCAGCGGGATCCTGCGCCTGGGCGAGCTGGAGATCGACCACGCACAGCGCCGGGTGCGGGTCCGCAGCGAGGACGTCCATCTCACGCCGACCGAGTTCGATCTGCTCGTCTGCCTCGCCAATACGCCGCGTGCCGTGCTCTCGCGCGAGCAGCTGCTCGCCGAGGTGTGGGACTGGGCGGACGCCTCCGGGACCCGCACGGTCGACAGCCACATCAAGGCGCTGCGCCGGAAGATCGGCGCCGAGCGGATCCGTACGGTGCACGGGGTCGGGTACGCCCTGGAGACCCCGACGCCATGAGCGGTCCCTGGCGGGAGCCGCAGCGCAAGAACGCGCAGGGGTTCCTGGGCCTGCCGGGCCTCCAGGACGTCCGGCCGTTCTCGATCAAGGCGAAGCTCGGGACCCTGGTGGTCGTCTCGGTGTTCATCACCACCGGGCTCCTGATGATCGCCGTACGCACCGAGACGGAGCTGCGCTTCATCACGGTCTTCTCGGTGATCGCGACGCTGCTCATCACGCAGTTCGTCGCGCACTCGCTGACCGCCCCGCTCGACGAGATGAACACCGTCGCCCGTTCCATCTCGCACGGCGACTACACCCGGCGGGTGCGCGGCGCCGGGCGGCGCGACGAGGTCGGCGATCTGGCGAGCACCATCAACCGGATGGCCGACGAGCTGGAGGCCCAGGAGCAGCACCGCAAGGAGCTCGTGGCGAATGTCTCGCACGAGCTGCGCACCCCGATCGCCGCGCTGCGGGCCGTCATGGAGAACGTGGTCGACGGCGTCTCGCCGGCCGACCCGGAGACCATGCGCACCGCCCTGAAGCAGACCGAGCGCCTGGGCCGCCTGGTGGAGACGCTGCTCGATCTGTCCCGGCTCGACAACGGGGTCGTACCGCTGCACGCCCGCCGCTTCGAGGTGTGGCCCTATCTGTCCGGGGTCCTGAAGGAGGCGCAGCTCTCCGGGACCGCCGCCGCGCAGCAGGACGGGATGCCCTCGGGCTCGGGCCGCCACATGCGGACCGACGTCCATCTGCACCTCGACGTCTCGCCGCCGGAGCTGACCGCGCACGCGGACGTGGAGCGGCTGCACCAGGTGATGGCGAATCTGATCGACAACGCCGTGAAGCACTCCCCGCCGCACGGCCGGGTCACGGTGCGGGCCCGCCGCGGTGCCACGCCCGAGTCGCTCGACCTGGAGGTCCAGGACGAGGGGCCCGGCATCCCGGAGTCGGAGTGGCACCGGGTCTTCGAGCGGTTCAACCGGGGCACCGCGGCCAAACCGCACGGGCCCGGCAGCGACGGCGGCACCGGGCTCGGCCTGGCCATCGCGCGCTGGGCGGTCGATCTGCACGGCGGCCGGATCGGCGTGGCCGAATCCGAGCGGGGCTGCCGGATCCAGGTCACTCTTCCGGGAATCCCCTGACGCTCCGCGTTGACGTAGGGTGCTAAGCGGAAGCACAGGATCCTCGAACCCCTCGAACCTGAAGCGGGGATTACGTGCCCCCGAGCTGGGAAGCGGACTCTCCGGGTCCAGTCGTGGGGCCGCGACCGCGGGCCGTCATGCCCGGTCACGGCGGAACCACACTTGTTTCCCGCCATTTCCAGCGGTGAAACACCGGATCCGATGTGACTTACGCGACCAAAGGCCCGCCCGGTCTGCACCTCTCGGCCTGGGAGGCGTAGCCTTTATTCCCGCTGTCCATCACCTTGTGAAGCGGAAGAGGGCGGTTGCCGCCGTGTCGCCACAGTCCCCCAGTAACCCATCGAGCGTCTCGACCGACCAAGAAGGGCAGGGGAAGAACCCTGCTGCCGCATTTGGTCCGAACGAGTGGCTCGTCGACGAGATCTATCAGCAGTACCTCCAGGACCCGAATTCGGTAGACCGCGCCTGGTGGGACTTCTTCGCCGACTACAAGCCGGGCGCCAAGGCGTCCTCGGCCGAACCGACGGAGTCCGGTGCCGCAGCCGCGGGGGCTGTGGTCACCACCGAAGCGGCCCCGGCCGCGCCGAGCGCTCCCGCAGCCGCCTCGACGCAGGTGGAGGCCCCCACCGGGGCCCCGGCCCCGACGCCGCCGCAGCCCGCGGTGCAGGCCCCGCCCGCCGCCCCGGCGAAGCCGGTCGCGAAGACCGCTCCCCCGAGGGCCGCCGCGGCCGCCCAGGCGAAGCCCGCGGCCAACGCCGAAGAGGCCCCGGCCGGTCCGGAGCTCGTGACGCTGCGTGGCCCCTCGGCCGCCGTCGCGAAGAACATGAACGCCTCCCTGGAGCTGCCCACGGCCACGTCCGTGCGCGCCGTCCCGGTGAAGCTGCTGTTCGACAACCGCATCGTCATCAACAACCACCTCAAGCGCGCCCGCGGCGGGAAGATCTCCTTCACGCACCTCATCGGGTACGCGATGGTGCAGGCCATCAAGGCCATGCCGGCCATGAACCACTCCTTCGCGGAGAAGGACGGCAAGCCGACCCTGGTCAAGCCGGAGCACATCAACCTGGGCCTCGCCATCGACCTGGTGAAGCCCAACGGTGAGCGGCAGCTGGTGGTAGCGGCCATCAAGAAGGCCGAGACCCTGAACTTCTTCGAGTTCTGGCAGGCCTACGAGGACATCGTCCGCCGCGCCCGCAACAACAAGCTGACGATGGACGACTTCACCGGCGTCACGGTCTCCCTGACCAACCCCGGTGGCCTCGGCACCGTCCACTCCGTGCCCCGCCTGATGCCCGGCCAGTCCGTGATCATGGGCGTCGGCTCCATGGACTACCCGGCGGAGTTCCAGGGCACCTCCCAGGACACCCTGAACAAGCTCGGCATCTCGAAGGTCATGACGCTCACGTCGACCTACGACCACCGGGTCATCCAGGGCGCCGCCTCCGGCGAGTTCCTGCGCGTCGTCGCGAACCTCCTCCTCGGCGAGGACGAGTTCTACGACGAGATCTTCAAGTCCCTGCGGATCCCGTACGAGCCGGTCCGCTGGCTCAAGGACATCGACGCCTCGCACGACGACGACGTCACCAAGCCCGCCCGGGTCTTCGAGCTCATCCACTCCTACCGGGTCCGCGGCCACGTCATGGCCGACACCGACCCGCTGGAGTACCGCCAGCGCAAGCACCCGGACCTGGACATCACCGAGCACGGCCTGACGCTCTGGGACCTGGAGCGGGAGTTCGCGGTCGGTGGCTTCGCGGGCCAGTCGATGATGAAGCTCCGCGACATCCTCGGCGTCCTGCGCGAGTCGTACTGCCGCACCACCGGCGTCGAGTACATGCACATCCAGGACCCGAAGCAGCGCAAGTGGCTTCAGGACCGGATCGAGCGGCCGCGCGGCAAGCCGGAGCGCGAGGAGCAGCTGCGCATCCTGCGCCGCCTGAACGCCGCGGAGGCCTTCGAGACCTTCTTGCAGACCAAGTACGTCGGCCAGAAGCGGTTCTCCCTGGAGGGCGGCGAGTCCGTCATCCCGCTGCTCGACGCGGTCATCGACTCGGCCGCCGAGTCGCGCCTGGAAGAGGTCGTCATCGGTATGGCCCACCGCGGCCGCCTCAACGTCCTCGCCAACATCGTCGGCAAGTCGTACGCGCAGATCTTCCGCGAGTTCGAGGGCAACCTCGACCCGAAGTCGATGCACGGCTCCGGCGACGTGAAGTACCACCTGGGCGCCGAGGGCACCTTCACCGGCCTGGACGGCGAGCAGATCAAGGTCTCGCTCACCGCCAACCCCTCGCACCTGGAGGCGGTCGACCCGGTCCTGGAGGGCGTCGCCCGCGCCAAGCAGGACATCATCAACAAGGGCGGTACGGACTTCACGGTCCTGCCGATCGCGCTGCACGGCGACGCGGCCTTCGCGGGCCAGGGCGTCGTGGCCGAGACCCTCAACATGTCGCAGCTGCGCGGCTACCGCACCGGCGGCACCGTGCACGTGATCATCAACAACCAGGTCGGCTTCACCGCCCCGCCGGAGTCCGCGCGCTCGTCGATGTACTCGACCGACGTGGCCCGGATGATCGAGGCGCCGATCTTCCACGTCAACGGCGACGACCCCGAGGCCGTCGTCCGCGTCGCCCGGCTGGCCTTCGAGTTCCGCCAGGCGTTCAACAAGGACGTGGTCATCGACCTGCTCTGCTACCGCCGCCGCGGGCACAACGAGACCGACAACCCGTCGTTCACCAACCCGGCGATGTACAGCCTGATCGACAAGAAGCGCTCGGTGCGCAAGCTCTACACCGAGTCTCTGATCGGGCGCGGCGACATCACCCTGGAAGAGGCCGAGCAGGCGCTCCAGGACTTCCAGGGCCAGCTGGAGAAGGTGTTCACGGAGGTCCGCGAGGCCACCGCGCACCCGCCGCAGGGCGAGGTCCCGAACCCGGAGGCCGACTTCCCGGTCTCGCTCAACACCGCCGTCAGCGACGAGGTCGTCAAGCGGATCGCCGAGTCGCAGGTCAACATCCCCGACCGCATCACGGTCCACCCGCGCCTGATGCCGCAGCTCCAGCGCCGGGCCGCGATGGTCGAGGACGGCACCATCGACTGGGGCATGGGCGAGACCCTCGCCTTCGGTTCGCTCCTGATGGAGGGCACCCCGGTCCGGCTCGCCGGTCAGGACTCGCGCCGCGGCACCTTCGGCCAGCGGCACGCGGTCCTCGTCGACCAGAACACCAACGAGGACTACACGCCGCTGAACTACCTCTCCGAGGACCAGGCGCGCTACAACGTCTACGACTCGCTGCTCTCCGAGTACGCGGCGATGGGCTTCGAGTACGGCTACTCGCTGGCCCGCCCCGAGTCGCTTGTCCTCTGGGAGGCGCAGTTCGGCGACTTCGTCAACGGCGCGCAGACGGTCGTGGACGAGTTCATCTCCTCGGCCGAGCAGAAGTGGGGCCAGACCTCCGGCGTCACGCTGCTCCTGCCGCACGGCTACGAGGGCCAGGGCCCGGACCACTCCTCGGCCCGGATCGAGCGGTTCCTCCAGCTGTGCGCGCAGAACAACATGACGGTCGCGATGCCGACCCTGCCGTCGAACTACTTCCACCTCCTGCGGTGGCAGGTGCACAACCCGCACCACAAGCCGCTGGTCGTCTTCACGCCGAAGTGGATGCTGCGCCTCAAGGCCGCGGCCTCCAAGGCGGAGGAGTTCACGACGGGCGGGTTCCGTCCGGTCATCGGCGACGAGTCGGTGGACCCGGCGGCGGTCCGCAAGGTCGTCTTCTGCTCCGGCAAGCTCTACTACGAGCTGGACGCCGAGCGGCAGAAGCGCGGCATCACGGACACGGCGATCCTCCGCATCGAGCGCCTCTACCCGCTGCCGGGGCGTGAACTGCAGGACGAGATCAGCAAGTTCCCGAACGCCGCGAAGTACCTGTGGGCCCAGGAGGAGCCGGCGAACCAGGGTGCCTGGCCCTTCATCGCGCTCAACCTGATCGACCACCTGGACCTGGCGGTCGGCGCCGACATCCCGCACGGCGAGCGCCTGCGCCGGATCTCGCGCCCGCACGGCTCGTCCCCGGCGGTCGGCTCCAAGAAGCGCCACGAGCAGGAGCAGGCCCAGCTTATGAGCGAGGTCTTCGAGGCGTAACGCACCGACGGCACTGTGCGGACGGGCCCGCACCCCGGGATTCTCGGGGTGCGGGCCCGTCGGCCTATTCTGATCGCATGTACTTCACGGACCGTGGCATCGAGGAACTGGAGAAGCGGCGCGGCGAGGAAGAGGTCACCTTCGAGTGGCTCGCCGAGCAGCTGCGCACGTTCGTGGACCTGAACCCGGACTTCGAGGTCCCGGTCGAGCGGCTCGCCACCTGGCTGGCGCGCCTGGACGACGAGGACGACGACGTGTGACTCCGTGCGGCCTTGATCAGGAGCTCGTGAGGATCACGAGCTGCTGCGTCGCCCGGGTCATCGCCACATAGCGGTCCACCGCACCTTCGATGCCCGTACCGAACTCCTCCGGGTCGATGAGCACGACCAGGTCGAACTCAAGCCCCTTCGACAGCTCCGGCGTCAGCGACCGTACGCGGGACGTCGTCGGCCGGAACGCCCCCTCTTCGATGCCAGCAGCCCCGATGACGCAGGCGATCCCCTCGGCATGCGCGGCGAGCCACGCGTCGAGGATCGAGTCCCGCTCCGTAACGGACCCGTGGACCACGGGGACTTCGCCGCTGCGGATGGACGTCGGCACGTTGGCGTCCGGGAGCGCGGCCCTGATGACCGGCTCGGCCTCCGTCATGTCCTCCTCCGGCGTCCGGTAATTGATACTCAGGGACGCCAGGTTGATCCGGTCGAGCCCGACCCGTTCCAGACGTTCCTGCCATGACTCCGTGAACCCGTGCCGCGCCTGCGCGCGGTCCCCGACGATGGTGAAGCTCCGGGACGGGCAGCGGAGCAGCAGCATCTGCCATTCGGCGTCGGTCAGTTCCTGAGCCTCGTCCACGACGATGTGCGCGAACGGACCGGCGAGCAGGTCCGGTTCGGCCCTGGTGAGGGAGGCCTCGTCGACCAGGGCGTCCTGGAAGTCCTCGCCGCGGAGCATCGTCACCAGGCCCGTCCCGTACGCGTCGTCGGCGACCTCGATCAGGTCGTCCACGACCCTGGCCATGCGCGCGCGTTCGGCGGCGACGGCGGCCTCGTGCCGACGCTTACGGCGGGATGCCTCCGGGTCGCCGAGCCGCTGCCGCGCCGCGTCCAGGAGCGGCAGGTCGGACACCGTCCAGGCCTGCGGGTCCTTGCGCCGCAAGGTGCGTATGTCGTCGCGGCTGAGCCAGGGAGCGCACATCCGCAGGTAGGCGGGCACCTCCCAGAGGTCCCCGACGAGGTCGGCCGCTTCGATCAGCGGCCATGCCCGGCCGAGGGTCGTGGTCAGTTCTTTGTTCTGTAGCAGCGATCTCCGGAACAGGTCGGGCGAGATGTCGCTGCCGTCGCCGTTCTTGTCCGTCTTGTTCGTCTTGTCCCTGAGGATCGTGACCAGTTCCTCCCAGATCTGGTCGCGCCCCTCGTTGTGCGGAGTGCCGGGTTCTACGGCGGCGAACGCCTCGGCCCAGTCGTCGGGGCTCAGCCAGATGTCGTCCCAGTGGGTCGATACCGTCATGCCCTCGGTGGGCGGCTCTTCGTAGAACCGTACGGCCGTCTCGATGGCCTTCACCATGTCCGCGGACGACTTCAGGCGGGCCACGTCCGGGTCGGTCTCGACCGCCGCCCGGGCTCCTTCCGCCACGAGGTCCCGCAGGATGCAGGTCTGCACGCCCTCCTCGCCGAGGCTGGGCAGAACGTCCGAGACGTACGCCAGATACGGCCGGTGCGGACCGACGAACAGCACGCCGCCCCGACGGTGACCGAGGCGAGGGTCGGAGTAGAGGAGGTGGGCGGAGCGGTGCAGCGCGACGACGGTCTTCCCCGTACCCGGGCCGCCGTCGACGACGAGCGCGCCGCGGGAACCCGCGCGGATGATGGCGTCCTGGTCGGCCTGGATGGTGCCGAGCACATCGCGCATCCGGGACGACCGGTTGCCGCCCAGGCTGGCGACGAAGGCGGACTGGTCGTCGAGCGCGGCATGTCCCTCGAGCCCGCCGGTGAACACGTCGGTGAACACCTCGTCCCAGTAGTCGCTGATCCGGCCGCCGGTCCAGCGATATCTGCGGCGGCTCGCAAGCCCCATCGGGTTGCCGTGGGTGGCCCCGAAGAACGGCTCGGCCGCGGGCGAGCGCCAGTCGAGCAGCAGCCGACGGCCCGCGCTGTCCGTGAGGCCGAGGCGGCCGATGTAGACGGGCTCGGGGTCGTCCGCGCTGACTATGCGCCCCAGGCACAGATCCAGACCGAAGCGGCGCAGGGTGCGCAGCCGCGCGCTCAGCCGGTGCACCTCGATGTCCCGGTCCATGGCCTCCTGGCCCGTACCGCCGGGTGCCTTGAGCTCGGCGTCGAGGCGGTCGGACAGTTCGGCGATGGTCTGCTCGAGGCACTCCGCGATGGCCGCGAAGTGCTGCTCGTCCCGGTCGATCAGCGCCGGGTCGGCCTTGGCGGCGAGGCGGTCGGGCAGGTCAAAAGCGCTGGTGGTGCTGGTGGTGCTGGTGGTGCTGGTGGTCAGGGAAGTCCGGGAAGTCAAGCCATCATCTCCGTTTCTCGGCCGGCTGTGCCGACCATGTCCAGCAGCAGCTTCGCGGCCACCGCCGCCCCGTCGGTGCGGATCGTTCCGGCCACGGCGGTCGCTCGTGCGCGGGTCTCGCGGGTCAGGGCCGTGCCGAGCGCGGCCGACAGGGACGCGAAGGTCGGCGTCGGGCCGTCGTGCGCCGCGCCGATGCCCAACTCGGCCACGCGGCCCGCCCAGTACGGCTGGTCCGCCAGCTGGGGCACCACCACCTGAGGCGCACCGGCCCGGGCGGCCGTCGTCGTGGTGCCCGCGCCACCGTGGTGCACGACGGCGGCAACGCGGCCGAACAGCGCCTGCTGGTTGACCTCGCCGACCACGAAGCAGTCGTCCCGGTCGTCGATCAGGTCCAGGTCGGCCCAGCCGCGGGCGACGACCGCGCGGCGGCCCTGCGCGCGGACCGCCTCGATGGCCACTTGTGCGGGGTCCGTCGACGTATGCATGGGCATGCTGCCGAAGCCCACGTACACCGGTGGTGTTCCGGCGTCCAGGAACGCCAACAGCTCGTCCGGGAGCGGCCGTTCATCGGGCAGGATCCACGCGCCGGTCTGCACGACATCGAGCTCCGCCGGTTCCCGCCACGGGTCGAGGACCGGGTCCGTCGCCAGCCACGGCCGGTCCCCGAAGACGTAGTCACGGACGTGCTCCACCGGCGGCAGTCCGGCCGACGCCCGGTTGGTGTTGAGCGCCTCGCCGAACAGCGCGTCGATGCTCTCGGCGTCCAGGTCCCAGAGCGCCCGGTTGTCGGTCACCTCCGGCGGGAACGGGCGGCCCGGATACGGAATCGGCGCGTGGTACGGCGACGGCAGGGTGACCTGCTGGAAGGTCACGGACACGGACGGGATGCCCAGCTTCTCGGCCACCGACCGGGCGCCCGCCGCGGCCGGCATCATGCCGGTCGCCACCAGGACGTCGCATCCCTCGGCCGCCGCGGTGACCGCTTCGAACTGCGCGGCGATCAATTCGGCCGCGCGCTGGGGCAGCCCAGCCGCGGGCGGCGGCGCCCCGGCCGCCAGGGCGCGCGCCGACCGGCCGACCGGCACCAGCGGCACACCGACCCCGGCCAACCGCTGCGCGAAGTCCTCATCCGGCGGCGCGCACACCCGTACGTCCGCGCCCAGGGCCCGCAGCTCCACCGCGAGCCCCACCAGTGGTTCAACGTCCCCCCGGGACCCATACGTTGACAACACAACACGCACTTCGCGAATCTCCCCATTTCCGCAGCTTTTTGGCGTCGGCCGGCAATTCTGCGGTATGAGGGGGGCCTTGCCGCAAGGCCCCCAGTGCGCTATACGTTGAGAGTGGCAAGGAGAAGAACTCCTTGCCGTTTCGCTTTTTCAGGGCGCCTTCCAGCCTCAGTCCCGAGGCCGCATCGCCCCACGGGCCAGCCCGAACAGTCCCTGCGCCACGAGCACCGCCCCCGCCACCACCCACCCGGCACTCCGCCGTCGTACGCCCCAGACCGTCAGCGGCAGACCGGCCGCGAGCTGGGCCATGGCGAAGCCCCGGGGCTGGACCGCGCCCCCGCGCGGTCCGAGCGGCCGGGCCCCCACCGCGCCCAGCTCCGCGCGTACCGCCTCCCGCCAGCCCGTCCACTCGACCTGCCGCACCTCCGGCCGACCGCGGAGCGCCGCGCACAGCTGGTCCGCGGGCGCGCCCGGCGTGAGGCCGTCGGGCAGGGCGAGGCCGGTGCGGGCCAGGACCGCGAGCAGGCCGAGCAGCCGCGCGCGGGCGTCGGACCCGGCGGCCGCGCCCGACGTGCGGGTCAGGTCCTCCAGGGCCTGTACGTCGAGCACGGGGTCGAGGCCGAGCCGCGCGGCGAGCGTGACCATCGCCTCCAGCTCGCCGACCGGGGTGCCGTCGGCCAGCCACTCGTACCCGACCGTGCGGCGGAAGCCGGATGCCAGGGTGCATCCGGCGTGGTCGGCGTCCCACCACAGGGCGAGCACCGGCCAGGCCGTGCCGACGGCCAGGGCGGCGGTCCAGCCGTTGAGCACGCGGTCGACCGGGGCCTGCCCCAGGAGCCACGGCCGCCCCTCGGGCACGAGCACGCTCCAGTCCGGTCCGGCCGGGGCAAGCAGGAGCCGTTCACGCAGCAGTTGGGCCATGGGCCCGACGGCCGCGGGCTCGGCCCGGCAGAGCAGCAGCGCGCCGACGGGCTCGGGCGGCGTTGGAGCCTGATTCGATGAGGGCGGCGAGGGCGACGACGTGGACGACACAGCCCCACGCTAGGGCACTTTGTCCCGGTTGGCCCGGGTACGGCCGTTCGCGATAGCCGCCGACTCGGCGACGGTCCCGCGGCGGTCCGGCGGCGGCTCGACGGCGACCCGGCCGTCGGCGACTTGACTTCCCGTATCCGCGATATAGCGTGTATCGCGGAGGACGCGATATGGCGCGTTCAGTCGGGACCCAGGAGGTCAGCACCATGACAGAGCCGCCGGAGACGTCCTGGCAGGTCGCCGAGCCACGCACGCTCACCTTCGAACGGCCGCCCGCCCTGGTCAGCGTCCGCGTCGCCAATGGCGCGGTGAACGTCGTGGGTACCGACGACACCACCGCCCGCCTGGAGATCTCCGAGGTCGTCGGCACCCCCCTGACCGTCACGCACGAGGGCGCCACGCTCACCGTGGCGTATGACGACCTGCCCTGGAAGGGCTTCCTCAAGTGGCTCGCCCCCAAGGGCTGGCGGCGCAGCGCCGTCGTCTCGCTGGCCGTCCCGGCGGGCACCGCGGTCGAGGTCGGCGTGGTCAGCGCGCACGCCGTGGTCTCCGGCATCACCGGCCGCACCTCGGTGAAGGGCGTCAACGGCGACACCACGCTCGTCGGGCTCTCCGGCGACGTACGCGCGGAGACCGTCAGCGGCTCCATCGAGACCCAGGGGACCGCGGGCGAGCTGCGCTTCAACACGGTGTCGGGCGGCCTGACCATGCTGGACACGGCGGGGGCCGCGGTCCGGGCCGAGTCGGTCAGCGGCCCCATGGTCGTCGACTTCGCGCCGCGGGTACCGGCCGCGGACGTGCGCCTGCACACCGTCTCCGGCGAGATCGCGGTACGGCTTCCGGACCCGGTGGACACGATCGTCGAGGCGGACTCGGCGAGCGGCCGGATCTCCAGCGCGTTCCCGGAGCTGCACTCCGGGCGCGGTGGCGAATGGGGCACGTCGTGGCGGCTGTCCGGGCGGCTCGGCGAGGGCACCGGACTCCTTCACGCGTCCACCGTCTCCGGCTCGATCGCGCTGCTCCGCCGCCCGGACGACGACGATGACGCCCCGGCCGACGGTGACACCTCGGCCGACGGCGGCGCCACGACCGGGAAGGTGCTCTGACATGGCCCCCGTCTTCGCCCACGGCCGACTCCGCCTCTACCTCCTCAAGCTGCTCGACGAGGCGCCGCGGCACGGCTACGAAGTGATCCGGCTTCTGGAGGAGCGCTTCCAGGGCCTGTACGCGCCGTCCGCGGGCACGGTCTATCCGCGCCTGGCGAAGCTGGAGGCCGAGGGCCTGGTCACGCACACCACCGAGGGCGGCCGCAAGGTCTACTCGATCACCGACGCGGGCCGCGCCGAACTGGCCGCGCGCAGCGGCGAGTTGGCCGATCTGGAACTGGAGATCCGGGAGTCGGTGGCCGAACTGGCCGCCGAGATCCGGGACGACGTGCGCGGCGCCGCGGGCCATCTGCGCCGCGAGGTGCGGGCGGCGGCGCACGAGACCCGACGGCGCGGCGGTCCGCGGGCCGCCGCGGGCTCCTCCGCCTCGGACCAGGAGAACTGGCGTACGGCGAAGGAGGAGCTGCGCCGCGCCAAGGAGGAGTGGAAGGAGCAGACCCGCCGCGCCAAGGACGAGTCGCGGCGGGCCCGCGAGGAGGCCAGGGAGGCGCACCGGCTCGCGAAGGAGGCGCAGGACGAGGCCCGCCAGGAGGTGCAGCGGATCGCCCGCCGGGTCCAGGAGCAGGTACAGGACCATTTCGCGCGCGGCGACTGGCCGACGGGCCTGCGCGAGGGTCTCTCGGAAATCTCCCGCGAGTTCGCCCGCTTCGGCGGCCGCACGGAGACGACCGCACCCGCGGACACCGCGGGCGCGGCCACCGAAGGCTCCGCCACACCGGACGAGCCCACCTGGGCCCACGAGCCCCCGACCGGAAACCCGGCCCGCGACCTGGACCGCCTGCTCGACCGCTTCCGCGACGACATCCGCGACGCGGCCCGCGACCACGGCGTGACGGAGGACCAACTCCGCGACACCCGCCGCCATTTGTCGGCGGCGGCGGCCCACATCGGCGCCATTCTGCGGAGCTGACCTCTCCCCTGCCAGGCCCTGGACCGTCACACGGTCAGCACGATCTTGCCGAACTGGCCGCCCGACTCCATCCGTTCGAAGCCCTCGCGGGCGCGGTCGAGCGGCAGGATCTCGTCGATGACGGGGCGTACGCCGGTGGCGGCGCAGAAGGAGAGCAGGTCCTCCAGTTCGTCCTTGGAGCCCATGGTCGAGCCGACCACCTTCAGCTCCAGGAAGAAGATCCGGGTCAGTTCGGCGTGCGAGGGCTTGTCGCCGCTGGTCGCGCCGGAGATCACCAGGGTGCCGCCGGGGCGCAGGGACTTGATCGAGTGCGACCAGGTGGCCGCGCCGACCGTCTCGATGACGGCGTCCACGCGCTGCGGCAGCCGGGCGCCGGTCTCCACGGCCTCGACGGCGCCGAGTTCCAGCGCCCGCTTGCGCTTGGCCTCGTCGCGGCTGGTGGCGAAGACCTTCAGACCGGCCGCCTTGCCGAGGACGATCGCGGCCGTGGCGACGCCGCCGCCCGCGCCCTGCACCAGGACGGAATCACCGGGGCGTACGCCCGCGTTGGTGAAGAGCATCCGGTACGCCGTCAGCCAGGCGGTCGGCAGACAGGCGGCCTCGGCGAAGCTCAGCTCCTTCGGCTTGGGCAGCACGTTCCAGGTGGGCACGGAGACCTGCTCGGCGAAGGTGCCCTGGTAACGCTCGGTGAGGATGGAGCGGGGTTCGTCCGGGCCGACGCCGTGGCCCGACTGGCCGATCACGGAGTGCAGGACGACTTCGTTCCCGTCGGCGTCGACACCCGCGGCGTCACAGCCGAGGATCATCGGCAGCTTGTCCTCGGCGAGGCCGACGCCGCGCAGGGACCAGAGGTCGTGGTGGTTGAGCGAGGCGGCCTTGACGTCGATGGTGCTCCAGGCGGGACGCTCCTCGGGGGCCGGGCGCTCCCCCAACTCGAGGCCACTGAGCGGCTGGTCACGGTCGATACGGGCGGCGTATGCAGCGAACATGGCCCGACGATAGGGCGCGGGCGCGGCTTTGCGGAACAGGCACCCGGTGTGACGCCGACTGCACCGGGTGCCGCTCCCGAACCCGTGCTGTTAATCCCTCCGGTACTGCGCGGGCGACCCCTTGGTCGCCTCGTCCTCGTACGACCCGACCTTGCCCCGGTCCACGTGGAACGTCGTCAGCGTCGACACCGGTGACTTCGGGTCCCGCCGGTCCTCGATCACCCGCATATGCGCGCTGAACCGTTCCGGCGTGACCTCGTACACGTCGTAGCCGTACCGGTTGCCCTCGAAGTACTTCAGATGCGGGTTGGCCTTGCCCATCAGCGGGCCGTTCGTCTCGTTCCAGCTCGCGCTGTACGCGCCCGACGTCACCGAGTGCGCCGTGAACTCCGTACCCACCAAAGGAGAATCGGTGTCGTCGAAGTCCACGCGCACGTCGTCCACGAACGCAGAGTGCCAGTCACCCGTCAGGACCACCAGGTCCTCCAGACCGGCCTGGTGGACGTGCCCGAGGACCTCCTTGCGCTCCGCGAGGAAGCCGTCCCACTGGTCGGTGAACATGTACGAGCCGCCGGGCTTGCCGCGCAGCTGGCTGAGCATGATCGAGTTGGCCCAGACGTGCCACGCGTCGGGAGCCTCGCTCACGCCCTTCTTCAGCCAGGACTTCTGCTCGGTGCCGAGGATCGTGCCGTCCGGGAGGTTCTGTGCGGAGCGGTACGAGCGCAGGTCGAGGACGGTGAGTTCGAGCAGGTCGCCCCAGCGGCGGACGCGGTGGATCTCCGGGTCCGGAAGGGCCGAGCCGCCGAAGCTGTCGCGGTGCGGCATGTGCTCGAACCACGCCTGGTACGCGGCCGCGCGCCGCTGCAGGAACGGCGCCCCGCCGCCCGTACCGCTGTAGTCGTTGTAGACCTCGTGGTCGTCCCAGGTGAGGAACCAGGGGTGGGCGGCGTGCGCCTCGCGCAGCGATGGGTCGCCCTTGTAGAGGGCGTAGCGCTTGCGGTAGTCGGCGAGGGTGAGGGTCTCCGGGCCGTCGTGGTCGCGGACGTGGTCCTCGGGGACGCCGCCGACCTGGCCGTGCTCGTAGATGTAGTCGCCGAGGTGGATGACGAAGTCGACGTTCTCGCGGGCGATGCCGCGGTGGGCGGCGTAGTAGCCGTCGTGGAACGCCTGGCAGTTGGCGGTGGCGAAGCGGACGGTGGCGAGCTTGCCGACAGCGGCCGTCTTCGTACGACCGACGCGTGAGGTCTTCCCCAGGGCCTTGAACGCGTACCAGTAGTGGCGGCCCGCGGTGAGCCCGCCGACGGGGATGTGCACACTGTGGCCGAGCGTGGCGGATGCGGGGGCGGTGCCCTTGGCGACCACATCGCGCAGTTGCTCGTCGCGGGCGACGACCCACTCGACCTCGACGATCTCGGGCAGCTCCTGTTCGGCGGCGAACGGCTCGGGGGCGAGCTTGGTCCAGAGCACCACGCTGGTGGGCTGCGGGTCGCCCGAGGCGACGCCGAGCGTGAACGGCGCCGGGTCGTACGTGGCGCCGAGCGCCTCGGCGGCGGTACGGGCCTGCGCGGGCGAGAGGCCGACGCTCAGCGGCCAGGCGGCGCCGAGGGCTCCGGCGGCGCCCGCGGCCTTCAGCAGATCGCGGCGGTTGAGGGTCATCGGCGGGCTCCGGTGGCAGTCGCGGCGGTGGCGGTGGCGGTCAGGGTGAGAGAGAGGGCGTCGGCGTAACCGTCGTTGGAGGTTCCGCTTCCGGTCCGGGTGAGGACGAGGAGGACGCGGGCGGTGCGCGCGCCGGGCGGCACCGCGGCCTCGGCGGTCCGCTTCACCATCCCCGTGGCGCCGGACCGTTCAGCGGCGGTGACGGGGCCGAGCACGCTCAGCGCGACCGGGGTGCCCTTGGCGTCCCGGAACTCCACGGAGAGCCGGGCCCCGTCCTCCTGCCCCGCGTAACCGCCGAGCCAGCCGGTGACCGCGTAGCGCACCTTGCCCGCGTCGACGGCGGCCCGACCGGTGGCGCCGTCCTTGGGCAGCTCGATGTCCTGGAGCAGGGCGGTACGCGGGGAGTTCCCGCCGGAGAAGAACCGGCTGCCGCGCCGGTCCGGGCCCGGGTCGGACGGGCTCGGGTAGCCCCCGCCGAAGCTGTAGTCGATCAGGGCGGGCGCACCCTGCACGACCTGCCAGCCGGTCACCGAGCCGACCGGGTCCGCGGTGCCGCCCGGACCGCTCTCGGCGTCTCCGTTCACGACGAGATTCACGCACGCCTCCTGGTGCAGAGAGGGAAGTTGGCGCGTGGCATCACATCAGCACCAGGTGAACCCGGGGAAGAGCTTCCGCGAATCTTTCGCATTCAGTTGTACAGACAAGTTGCCCTGCGGGCGGAGGTTCCGGACACACAAAGGGGCCCTGCCATCAGGCAGGGCCCCTCAGCGGCTATACGGCTTCTACGCTCAGCGGCGCGCAACGCCCTCCGCCCGCGCCGCCGCGGCCACGGCCGCCGTCACGGCCGGAGCCACCCGCTCGTCGAACGGCGACGGGATGACGTACTCCGCGGACAGGTCGTCACCGACGACCTCCGCCAGCGCCTCGGCCGCCGCGATCTTCATGCCCTCGGTGATCCGGGAGGCACGGACCTGGAGCGCGCCCGCGAAGATGCCGGGGAACGCGAGCACGTTGTTGATCTGGTTCGGGTAGTCCGAGCGCCCGGTGGCGACCACGGCCGCGTACTTGTGCGCGACGTCCGGGTGGACCTCGGGGGTCGGGTTGGCCATGGCGAACACGAAGGAGTTCGGCGCCATCGAGGCGACGGCCGGCTCCGGGACCGTACCGCCGGAGACACCGATGAACACATCGGCGCCGTCCAGGGCGGCCTCCAGGGAGCCGGACAGGCCCGCCTTGTTGGTGAGCTCGGCGAGCTCCCGCTTGACCGGGGTGAGGTCGTCCCGGTCGGCGCTGACGATGCCCTTGCGGTCCGCGACCGCCACGTCCCCGATGCCCGCTTCGAGCAGGAACTTGGCGATGGCGACGCCCGCCGCACCGGCGCCGGAGATGACCGCGCGCAGTTCGCCGAGGGTCCGGTCGGTGAGCTTGGCCGCGTTGCGCAGCGCCGCGAGCGTCACGACCGCCGTGCCGTGCTGGTCGTCGTGGAAGACCGGGATGTCCAGCTCCTCCTGGAGCCGCTTCTCGATCTCGAAGCACCGCGGTGCCGAGATGTCCTCCAGGTTGACGCCGCCGAAGGAGGGCGCCATCCGGACCACGGTCTCGACGATCTCGTCCACGCTGGTCGTCTGCAGCGCGATCGGCACCGCGTCCACGCCGCCGAACTGCTTGAACAGAATGGCCTTGCCCTCCATCACCGGGAGGGAGGCGGACGGACCGATGTCGCCGAGGCCGAGCACGGCCGTGCCGTCGGTGACGACCGCCACCACGTTCGAGGTCCACGTGTAGTCGTGGACGAGCTCCGGCTGCTCGGCGATGGCGCTGCACACCTTGGCAACGCCGGGTGTGTACGCGAGGGACAAGTCGTCCTTGTCACGGACCGGCACGGTGGCCTGCACGGCCATCTTGCCGCCGCGGTGCAGCGCAAAGGCCGGGTCGAAGGGCTCGTCCGCGCCCTCCGTCCCGCCGGCCTCGCTGCGAGGATTGACGATCTCCGCTGCCACTTTTCTCTGACCCCTTAAGTCTTATTCATTGAGGGTGTCCACTCCTGGTTGAGAGTGGGCGGGCACCGCGTCCGTGCCTTGTATCGGCGGTTGGCCCGCCTCCACAAGGGGAGGTACGGACGCGCGGGCGCGCCGCACACGCGCCCTGAGCCCCTGATGAGGGGTGTAACCGTCTTTTCTACAGGATGGTCCAGGTCACCGACGAGCCGGATTCGGCTCCGCTCTAGGCCGACCCTAGGCCGAATGCCCGGATTTACCGAAAAGTTCGGACGCTCTGTCCGCATAGCGAGATGCGCCGTCTTTGCGGCGAAAAGAATTGGTTTGCCGGTTACCGTGCGGTATCCGGAATGATCCGTTCCACACGCTCCGACCAGCGCCCGTTATCCGATTTTGACATAGCGGGCCCCCTGATTCGGGCCGTCCGAATGGCAAGATGCGGTCCACACGAGGGCGCTTCACCCAAAGGCGCGTGCCCCACCCTCCACTCAGTACGACGTCCCCTTCACCTGCGGAGGAACCCACCATGACCGCAAGCACCACCCGCCGACCGGCCACCAAGAGGTCCCGAATAGCCGCGGTCGGCGCTGTCGCGGTCGCGGGCGCCCTGCTGCTCTCGGGCTGCGGGGACCAGACCAAGGACGCCAACGGCAGCGACAAGGTGAACAACGCCCCGCTCGCCGACAAGCTCCCCAAGGACATCCGGAACGCCGGAGTCATCAAGGTTGGATCGGACATCGCCTACCCGCCGGTGGAGTACAAGGACAAGTCGGGCAAGGTCGTGGGTATCGACCTGGACCTGGCCGAGGCCATGGGCAAGCAGCTCGGCGTGGAGTTCAAGTTCGAGAACGGCACCTTCGACACCCTCCTGGGCGGCCTGCGCTCCAACCGCTACGACATCGCTATGTCGGCCATGACCGACACCAAGGAGCGCCAGGAGGGCATCGACCCGGACAAGGGCAAGAAGGTCGGCGAGGGCGTCGACTTCGTCGACTACTTCTCGGCCGGCGTCTCGATCTACACCCGCAAGGGCGAGACCCACGGCATCGAGTCCTGGTCCGACCTGTGCGGCAAGAAGATCGTGGTACAGCGCGGCACCGTCTCGCACGACCTCGCCAAGGACGAGTCCAAGAAGTGCGAGAAGGACGACAAGAAGAAGATCAAGATCGAGACGTACGACAACGACCAGCAGGCCCAGACCCGGCTGCGCTCGAAGGGCGCGGACGCCGGCTCTTCGGACTTCCCGGTCGCCGCGTTCGCCGTGAAGACCTCCGGCGGCGGCAAGGACTTCCAGCTCGTCGGCGAGCAGGTGCAGGCCGCTCCGTACGGCATCGCGGTCCCGAAGTCGAAGACCGAGCTGCGGGACGCCCTCAAGGCCGCTCTCGACGCGATCATCAAGAACGGCGAGTACGAAAAGATCATCGCCAAGTGGGGCGTCGAGGACGGCATGATCGAGAAGGCCGAGATCAACGGCGGCAAGTAAGCGAATTCGCTCAGTAAGCGCACATTCGCTCACGCGCACTGTTCGCTGTTGAAAGGCACTACCCGTGACTGTTGACACCAGCAAGACGGACGCCGCGGAGACCCCTGCGGCCGCGCCCGTCCCCATCAAGGCCATCCCCGTCCGGCACTACGGCCGCTATCTCTCGGCCGTCATCGCCCTGGGCTTGCTGGCCGCGATCGTCCTCGCCTTCGCCAGGGGCAAGGTCAACTGGGCGATCCTGCCCGACTACTTCTTCGACAGCCGGATCCTGCACGGTGTGCAGGAGACGCTGATCCTCACCGCGCTCGCCATGGCGATCGGGGTGGTCGGCGGCATCATCCTCTCGGTGATGCGGATGTCGAAGAACCCGGTCACCTCGTCGATCGCCTGGTTCTACGTCTGGTTCTTCCGGGGCACCCCGGTCCTGGTCCAGCTCATGGTCTGGTTCAACCTGGGCTTCGTCTTCGAGTACATGAACCTCGGGCCGATCTACAAGGACGAGTGGTCCGACTTCATGACGCCGTTCCTGACGGCGCTGCTCGGCTTCGGCCTCAACGAGGCCGCGTACATGGCCGAGATCTGCCGGGCCGGCCTGGTCTCGGTCGACCAGGGCCAGACCGAGGCGGCCAACGCCCTGGGCATGAGCCACGCCAAGACGCTGCGCCGGATCGTGATCCCGCAGGCGATGCGGATGATCGTGCCGCCCACCGGCAACGAGGTCATCAACATGCTGAAGACGACCTCGCTCGTCTCCGCGGTGCAGTATTACGAGCTCCTCAAGGAGTCCACGGACATCGGCCAGAGCTCCGGCGCCCCGGTCGAGATGATGTTCCTGGCCGCCGCCTGGTACCTCATCATGACCACGGTCTTCAGCATCGGCCAGTACTACCTGGAGCGGTACTACGCCCGGGGCTCCACGCACGCCCTGCCGCCGACGCCGCTGCAGAAGCTCAAGGCCAACCTGTTCTCCTTCTCCACTCGCTCGCCGGAGGCCCGCCGATGAACGCCATGGTGAAGGCCGAGGGCGTCCACAAGTCCTACGGCCATGTAGAGGTCCTCAAGGGCATCGACCTTGAGGTGGACCCGCGCTCGGTGTTCTGCCTCGTCGGCCCGTCCGGCTCCGGCAAGTCGACGTTCCTGCGGTGCATCAACCACCTGGAACAGATCAACGCCGGTCGGCTCTACGTCGACGGGGAGCTGGTCGGCTACCGGCAGAAGGGCGACAAGCTCTACGAGCTCAGGGACAGCGAGGTCGCGCTCCAGCGCCGGGACATCGGCATGGTCTTCCAGCGCTTCAACCTGTTCCCGCACATGACGGCCCTTGAGAACGTCATGGAGGCACCGGTCCAGGTCAAGAAGGAGACCAAGGCGACCGCGCGGGAGCGCGCCGAGCGGCTGCTCGACCGGGTCGGCCTCGGCGACAAGGCGGGCAACTACCCGTCCCAGCTCTCCGGCGGCCAGCAGCAGCGGGTGGCCATCGCCCGCGCCCTGGCCATGGAGCCGAAGCTGATGCTCTTCGACGAGCCCACCTCGGCGCTCGACCCGGAGCTGGTCGGCGAGGTCCTGGACGTGATGGGCGACCTCGCGGAGTCCGGCATGACGATGATCGTCGTCACGCACGAGATGGGCTTCGCCCGGGAGGTCGGCGACAACCTGGTCTTCATGGACCAGGGCGTCGTGGTCGAGTCCGGTCACCCCAGGGACGTACTGACGAACCCTCAGCACGAGCGCACCAAGGGGTTCCTCTCCAAGGTTCTCTGACGGACGTGTCCAAGGTCCCCTGGGGGACGTGGAAACAGGGCGGCCCGATCATCGTTGCGGCGGTGAACGGGCCGCCCCGCCGGTGCGGCCAGCCCGCTACTTCAGCGCAAGCACCAGCGCGTCCGACGGCGAGGCCCACACCGTGCGGGCCTCCGCGAAGCCCTGCTCGCGCAGTACGCGCGCGTGCCACTCGGCGGGCGGGGTGTCGCCGTCCGCGTGCTCGCCGTAGATCTCGAACCGCCGCGCGGTCGGCTCCGCGAGCACCGGGTCCTTGGCGGCCACCTGCCACCACTCGGCCCAGTCCAGGGCGCCCTCGGCCTTGGCCGCTGCCTGCCGCGCGTGCCGCTGGGTGCGGTCCGCGGCGTTGATCCGCGGGGTGGCCGGGTCGGGCATATGGTCGGCGTTCATGAAGACCCCGCCGTCCCGTACGAGTCCGGCCAGCTGCCCGTAGAGCACCTCGAGGTCGGTACTGTGCAGCCAGTGCAGCGCGGTCGCCGTGAGGATCGCGTCATAGCGGTCGTACGGCAGCTTCGCCGGCCAGTCGGGGTCCTTCAGATCGGCCGTGACGAAGGTGACCCGGTCGTCCCCGGCGAAGGTGCCCTCGGCGATGGCGAGCAACGCCGGGTCGAGGTCGACCCCGGTGCTGCTCGCGTCCGGGAACCTCCGAAGGAGGCGGTCCGTAATACTCCCCGTACCGCAGGCAAGATCCAGAACCCTGGCCTCGGGCCCCACAAGGGCCTCGACCATGTCCAGCATCACGCGGAACCGTTCCTCGCGGTCCGGCATGTACCACTCCTGCTGCCGGTCCCAGCTGTCCTGCCAGGCCCGCCAGTCCGTTGCTCCGGCAGCGGTTCCGACGTTGTTTCCGGTCACGGGAGCCCCTCCACTGCGTAATACCCTGGTTAGATAGAAGCCCATTACAGGCTTGCCCCGACGATAGCCCGCACGCGTAAGGACTACAAGTGGAACTGGCCTATTACTCGGACTATGCCGTGCGCTTGGTCAACAGCGAGGAGCCGGCCCGTAACAAGGACGCCCTCACCTCGGTCGAGGCGGTCCGCGATCTCTTCGGCAAGGACTCGACGGGCGGCCGCCGCGCCACGGACTCGGACCTGACCCGGTTCCGTTCGGTGCGCGCCCGCCTGCGCGCGGTTTTCGAGGCGGCGGACAGCGGCGACGAGACCCGAGCCGTGGACCTGCTGAATTCATTGCTGCTCGAATTCCCGGTGAGCCCGCAGATCTCCGGGCACGACTACCGGGACGAGGACGGCCGCCCCCTGTGGCACATGCACCTGGCCGACCACCCGTCGAACGCGACGGCGGGCTACGCGGCCATCGCCTCCATGGGCCTGGCCTTCCATCTCACCGAGTACGGCGTCGACCGGCTCGGCCTGTGCCAGGCGGCCCCGTGCCGCAACGCGTACCTGGACACGTCCACGAACCGCTCCCGGCGCTACTGCTCGGACCGCTGCGCGACCCGCGCCAATGTGGCGGCCTACCGCGCCCGCAAGCGCGAGGAGGCGACCCAACGGGAGCGCCGCGACCGCCCGGACCGCCCGGACCGCCGGGAGAACACCGGCCGCACGGCGGAAAGCACCCAGAAGGCGGTACCGGCGAACGACCGCTGACCGGCCCCGCGCGGCCGGAACCGCCCAAGCACCCGAGCGAGCACGAACTCCTCGGGCACCACCCCGTAATCCGTACTGTCGCCCCCGGCATACGGGTTGTCCCCGAGCACCCACCACCCACCATCACGCCGCTCAACGGCCCGCTTGACGATGAGTAGATCCTGCTGAAAGGGATGCCGGAGCACGACCACGTCACCGGGACGCACCCGCGCGCCGTACCGGACGAGCAACTGATCGCCGTGGCGCAGCGTCGGCACCATCGACGGCCCGTGCACCTCGGCGATCCCCAGGGGCACCCGCGCCACTTGCTCCCGCATCAGCCCTACACATCCTCGCGTCCTCGTCCGGCGACAGGGCCTAGTGTGCCCGTCCCATCCTCCACCGGTCGCACTCTGCCCCTGGACTTTTGTCCTAAGCCCAAGGGGCCACTGGGAGAAACACCGCAATCACGGAGTAGGGTCCCGTCTTGAGAAGACGATCACGAGGAAGGATTGCTCCATGCTTTCCCGCCTGTTCGCCCCCAAGGTGAAGGTCAGCGCCCACTGCGACCTGCCCTGCGGCGTGTACGACCCGGCCCAGGCCCGCATCGAGGCGGAGTCCGTCAAGGCCGTCCAGGAGAAGATGGGGGCCAATGACGACCCCCACTTCCAGGCTCGCGCCACCACCATCAAGGAGCAGCGCGCCGAGCTCGCCAAGCACCACGTCTCGGTGCTGTGGAGTGACTACTTCAAGCCCCCGCACTTCGAGAAGTACCCGGAGCTGCACCAGCTGGTGAACGAGGCCCTGAAGGCCCTCTCGGCCGCCAAGGGCTCCACGGACCCGGCGACGGGCCAGAAGGCGCTGGACTACATCGCCCAGATCGACAAGATCTTCTGGGAGACCAAGAAGGCGTGAGCCTGCGCACCGCGCTTCCGCGCTGTGCGTCCTTACAACACCCGACAGCACCCGGCATCCGCGCGGAGCCGGGTGCTGTCGGCGTTCCTACGGCTTGCCGTGCCTGCTGGGCGTGCGTCCCGAGACCCGAGACCCGAGACCCGAGACCCGGGGAAGCAACTCACCGCCCGGGCACGGCGGCGCCGTCCTGTCTCATGTCTGCGGGCCGCCCGCCGCACGCGGCCGGAGACAGCAGGAACGAGAGTGTCATCAGTGCGGCGGCGACCAGGGGAAGGTACGGAACGCCGAGCGTGCCGATGACCGCACCGCCTGCCGCGGCCGCGATGCCCGTGCCCAGGTAGAGGCCGGAGATGTTCAGGGACAGTGCGGTCATTCCGGCGGCCGGACCGGCGGCGGCCAGGATGCTGCCCTGCACCGGAGGGGTGAGCGCCCAGGCGAAGACGGCCCAGCAGGCGATGACGGCGGTCAGCGCGTAACGGTTGGTCACGCCGCTGAAGACGAGCCCTGCGGCCAGGGCAAGCGTGATCGCATGCCCGGCGAGCACACGGCGCAGGCTCCGCTGCGGCCCCCACGCATCCGCCGCCCTGCCCGAGAGGAGCGCCCCTGCCAGTCCCGCGGCACCGACGAGGAGCAGAACGAACGACAGCAGTCCGTACGAGCCTCCCGCGACCTCGGCCGTGTACGCACCCAGGTAGGTGTAGAACATCAGCCCGCCACTCGCCGCCAGGAACGTCACCGTCACCAGGCGCAGCACGCCCCGGTCCCGCAGCGGCGCAAGACGCTCGCGCAGCGGCGCCGGTGCGCCGCCGGGTACGGCCGGGGCCGTGGCAAGCAGTCCCAGCGCCGCGACCGTCCCCACCGCGGCGATCAGCCAGAACGTCGCGCGCCAGCCGAACGCACCGCCCAGCCATGAGCCGAGCGGAACGCCGCTGAACAGCGCGGTGGTCATTCCGGCTGTCACCACACCCAGGTAGCGGCCTTGGGCGCCCTCGGGGGCTCCGGCCGCGGCGGTGGCGAAGGCCGCCGAGGCCACCACGGCCGCGCACAGCGCCGCGGCGACGCGTGCGGCAAGAAGGAACCAGTAGCCGGGCGCGACCGCCGCCGCCACATTGGCCAGGACGAACAGCAGAAGTCCGGCCACCAACACCGTCCGCTTCGGGAACCGTTCGCACACCACGGACAGCGTGGGGGCACCGACCGCGTACACGACGGCGAAGGCGGTCACCAACTGCCCGGCCGCGGAGACACTCACCTCCAGGTCGGCCGCAACGGCCGGGAGCACACCGGCGATGACGAACTCGTCGGTGGCCGTGGCCAGCAGGGTCAGGAACAGGACGTACAGCCAGCCCGGCAGAGACACACTTCTCATCAGACTTCTCATCGGTCTGCTACCTCCGTGGAACGGAACGCGATGCGTCCGCCGCACGCTAGGTAGTGACACCGGTGTCAAGGTCAAGCGCCGGTGCGCAGCAGCCGTTCGAAATCCTCCGCTCCAGTCGCACCGGCTCGGAGCGTGGCAATGCGCTCGACGAGTTCGGCACGGTGCCGCTGCAGTTCCGCGGACTTGGCCTCCACGGCGGCAAGCCGTTGCTCATACATGGCGACCACTTCGTCCGGACCGCCCTCACAGGCCAGGAATTCCTCGGTCTTCGTGTCCAGGCACGGCACCACGACACGGATGTCCTCCACCGTGAGCCCTGCCGCGAGCAGTTCCCGGACGTTCAGGACGCGATGGACGGCCCGCTCGTCGTACGCCCGCCAGCCCTTGCTGGTCCGCGCCGCTTCCAGCAGACCTTGCTGCTCGTAGTAACGAATCGAGCGACGGCTCGCGCCAGTGCGCTCGGACAGCTCACCAATCTGCATGGCCCTCCTTGCTGGTTTCCTTGCTGGTTTCCTTGCTGGTTTCCTTGCTGGTTTCCTTGCTGGTTTCCTTGCTGGTTTCCTTGCTGGTTCACTGCCCGAGCTTGCTGGTTCAGTGCCCGGGCTCGGCGTGCGCACCGTGGTCGCCCAGCTGCGCTTCGAACCAGTCGTGCAGCGCGCCGACCAGTGCGGAGTCCTTTGCGGTGTAGGTCAGGGTGGCCCCGTCGGCCCGTTCCTTGTAACGCACCTCGATACGGTCGTACCCGTCCCGCAGTTCGGCGAGGCCGGGCATGTCGGCGCCGTGGATCCGGGCGGGGTCGGCGAAGTCCCCTCGGCTGAACGCCTTGGCTTCCTTGCGCAGGTGAGCGCGTATCAGGTTGATCTGCTCGGTATCGCCGCGCTGATCGGCCACGACATCCTGGGTGCCGCCCGTCGCGGTGGGGGTGAACCGGTGGGCGGTCTCCTCCAGATCGAAGGGCATCACGGTTTCGCCGCGCTCGGCCACCGCCTCCTGCCGCTCGGTCCGGTCCTGACCGGGACCCTCCTGTGAGCCACCACCGACCACCAGGGCGACCGCCGTCACCGCACCGGCGGCCAACACCCCCGCGCCCGCCACCAGGACCCGGCGCTTGCCGCTACTCATCCAGTGCCTCCACCATCACCTCAAGGGCGTGCAGTACACCTGCTCTTTCATGGGCCGGGATCGCTTCCAGGAACCGGGAGAACCGCTCCCGTCGCGCCTCGGCCAGGTTCCGCGCCACGCGCCGCCCCGAAGGGGTGAGCCGTAGGACGACGCCGCGTCCGTCGTCGGGCGCTGGGGCGCGTTCCACCCAGGCACGGACGGACATCTGCCTGACCAGCCGACTCACGGTGCTCTTCTGCAGCCGCAGCCGCCGACCGAGTTCGACCTGCCGCAGTGCGGCTTCCTGCGCCAACTCGCTCAAGGCATGCGCCTCGGAGACGGAGATCGGCTGACCACAGGGGGTTGCATCCGGCTGGTGCAGCCCGAAAGCGCGAACGAAACTCCCCAGAGCCTCCTGAAGCACAGCCGGGTCATCGGCCCTGTGGTCCCTCGACTGATCCCTCGACTGATCCTTCGACTGACACCTCGACTGACCCTTCGACATGGTTCGACAGTACAACCAGAAGGTTCGACAGAACAACCAGTTTCGGGGTGGGGGGCGCGTTGGTGGCGTGGCGTCGAGCGGCCGTTTCGCACCAGTGCGGTCACGATCCCCGCCCCGGCTTTGGCACCCGTCACGCCCGTGGTGTGGGATGGCCGGAAGCAGCCGTAACGCTGCGCAGATCAAGAACGCAAGAGCAGCAGACCGACAACGCAAGAGCGGAAAGAGGGGGAAACGTGGCGCGAGCGCGGGCACAGAGCGTGCGGCGCATGGCCCAGGCCGTGGCCTCGGGGACCGACCCGCGGCAGGTGGCCGAGGAAGAGGTACGGCGGCGCGCCGGTCTCTCCGGTGGTCAGGGCCAGGGCGGCGATCCGGGGCAGCAGCGGCAACAAGGCGGTGACGGGCGGTACGAGGCGCAGGAAGACGGCATGGACCCGGCCGACTTCCCCGCCGCCCGGGAACAGGGCGGCTCCATCGCCACCGTCATGACGCAGAAGACCGTCTCGCTCGACGACGCGGGCGAGGCCCTCGGCCGCAGCGAGCAGCAGCGCGAGGGCGGCGAAAAGGTGCACTCCATCTGCCCGATGGTGCTGCCCAAGGGCCGCTCGTTCCTGAGCATGTTGCCGGTCCTTTCGCTGCTCGTGATCGGCGCGGTCGGCACCGCCGTGGTGTCCGCGACGGATGACGAGCCGCTCACCAACCCGCTCTTCGGCATCCACTACTGGGTGCTCGCGGTGCTCGCCGTCGCCTTCGTCTGGTGGCGCCAGGGCATGGTCATGGTGCCGGACGGCAGCCAGGCCCTGATCACCCGCTTCGGCAAGCTGGAGAAGATCGTCGGGCCCGGCCGGGTGGTGCTGCTCAGCCCGTGGAAGCGGGTCTCGTACATCGTCAATACGACGCGCGAGTACCCCTTCAACGCGCCGGTGCGGGAAGCCCCGACCAAGGGCGGCGTGAAGGCGTCGATCGACCTGTTCATCCAGTTCCGGATCAGTGATCCGACCGAGTTCGTATACACGCTCGGCGCGGTGCGCGGCTTCGAGGAGAAGCTCAGCAACGCCGTCAGCGAGACGATCCGTTCGCTCATCTACGAGCAGGAGGCGGCCGGGATCTACGACATGGTCGGCGAGGACACCGGGCGGCTCCTGGAGCAGCTGAACCAGCAGTTCCGCCCGGCGGTCGAGCTGACCAACGCCAACATCACGCACGCCGAGCCCGCCGACCGCAGCTACCGCATGGACCTGGCCGCCCCGGAGATGGTCCGGGTCGCCAAGGAGGCGTACACCCACGAGTACGCGCTTCAGCTGCGCAAGGAGCAGGACGAGGGTGACCTGAGCAAGGAGCTGGCGAGCAGCCAGGAGACGCTCTCCGCGATCCAGGCGGACATCGCCCAGTACCAGGCGCAGATGGACACGGCCGTGGAGCGCGAGACCAACCGTGCCGAGGCCCTGGCCCGGCAGCGGTACGTGCAGGCCGAGTCGGAGGCCAAGGCGAACGCGGCGCTCCTGGAGGCGCAGGCCCTGGACATCCGCGCGGTGACCGCGGCCGAGGCGCCGGAGATCCTGGAGTACCGCTACCAGCAGCAGGTCCTCGACACCCTGGAGCAGGTCGCCGACCACCTGCCGCGGCTCGTGCGGATCGGCGGCTCGCCGGACGGCGCGGACGGCACCCCCGGCGCCGCCGGGGTCGACTTCCTGCAGCTGGCCCGGGAGTTGGTGGGCGAGCGCGGCTCCGAGCTGTTCTCGGACGCGGACATGGCGGCGGTGCGGGCCCGGCTCGGCGAGGTCGCGGACCGGATCGCGGCGCGCGAGGCGGAGATCAGCGCGCTGCTCACGGCGGTGGAGTCGGACCGTCCGACGGTTCCGGCCGCGCGGGCGGAGGACACCGGCGTACCCGCTCAGGCCGATGTCGCCGCCGTACGTCCCGACGAGAACGACCCGTCCGAGGAGGCCGGAGCATGAGCAGCGCACGTACCCAGCACAGGTCGGTCATCTCGGAGACGGTGGCCTCCTGGGGCGATATCGCGCAGATCCTGCGCGGCGGCGAGGCGGGCACCCTCATCCCCGTGATCATCCCGCGGCACCGTCGCAAGCTGTGGTGGATGCTGCCGCTCTGGCTCGGCGTCTTCGCCCTGCTCACGGCCGTGATGCTGAGCCTGCGGGCGGGCGACGAGGGCAGTGTCTCGGATGTCGCGCACGACGCCCTCGCCACCGTCGGATACGTCGTCGGGGCGCTGTTCCTGCTGATCGGCGTGGCGTGGTGGTGGCGGTCCTCGATCGTCGAGATCGAGCAGGGCACCAACGGCGTCCTGACCCGGTACGGCGCCGTCACCCGCACCCTCGACGCGGGCCGTCACTACCTCTGGCACCCGTGGTCCCGGGTCGACTTCGTGGTCGACGTGGCGACGGAAATCCCGTACTCGGCGCCGGTGATGGCCTGCCCGACGCAGGAGAACGTGCCGCTCCGCTCGATCGAGTTCTTCCTGAAGTTCCGCATCACGGACGCCGTGCACTTCGTACGGACCATCGGCGCGGGCAACTTCGACCTGGTGCTCTCCAGCGCGGTGCAGGACGCGATCCGGCAGCGGGCCCGCCTGATCCGTACCGAGCGGGCGTACGACCTGCGCGGTTCGGACGTGGCGGACATGCAGGAGCTGCTCAACCGCCAGCTGTCCCGGTACGGCGTCCGCATCACGGGCAGCAACATCCCGGACGTCCAGCTCCCGTCCCAGTACCAGCAGCACCTGGCCACGCGTGAGCAGGTCGCCAAGGAGCGCACGGCGTACGAGCAGGAGTGGGGCCTGATCCGCAAGCGCCGGATCGACCAGCTCGGGATGGACATCGAGCGCGCCAAGAAGGTGCGGGACGCCCGCATCGTCGAGGTGAAGGCGGCGCTCAACAAGGCCCGCGAAGAGGTCGCCCAGCTGCTCGAGGAGCAGGAGACCAACGCCCAGCGGGTCCGCTTCGAGATCGAGACCCGGGGCCGCAGCGGCCTGATCGCGGCCGAGAACGAGGCCCGCGCCCAGCGCGCCCTGGCCAAGGCGTACCGCGACAACCGCGCGGTGCTCCAGTACGAACTGGCCCGCCGCCGCCTGGACGTGGGCGCCGAGCTGGCCACGAAGGCCCCGCAGCCGCTGGTCGTCCGCACCGACGGCGGCGGCGACACCTCGGCCCTCTCCACCCTCCTGACCGCCCAGCTGCTGCCCCGCCTGACCGGCTCCTCGGGCCCGGCGGCTTTGGACGCGGCGCGGGAGCGGTACGAGGGGCACGAGGGGTACGAGAGGTACGACGCCTCGGAGAACTGACCCACACCGTTACGCGGTTACGCGGTTACGCCCTGGGCCTCGCCGGCCGGACCTTCGGGTACGTCCAGCGGGGCCCGGGTCAGCCGGTTCGCCAGGGTCGACATCGTGTACGTGCCGATGCCCAGGACGACTTCGAGCGCCTGCTCCTCGGTGAACCCCTGGTCCAGAAACGCCCGCACCCCGGCGTCGTCCACGCCCCCGGCCGTGGCAAGCACCGCGAGCACGAACGTCCGTACCGCCTCCAGGCGCGGCTCGGCCAGCTCCCGCTGCTCGCGCAAGGCGCCGATGAGCCCTTCGTCAGCGCCGAGTTGCCGCAGCTTGGCGGTGTGCAGGGCGACGCACACATGGCACTCGTTCCGCGTCGCGACGGTCATCACGACGACCTCGCGGGCGAGCGGATCGAGGGTGGTCTGCTCGAAGATGCCGCTCAACCGCAGGAATCCGTCGAGGAGTTGGGGCGAGGAAGCGAGTCGGGCCACCGCCGACGGCAGAAACCCCATTCGCTGCGTCACCTGCTCCATCGCGCGGCGGGACGCCACGGGGGCGGAGTCAAGTGTGTGTTCCGCGAATATGGCAGGTACGGCAGGCACGGCGGTCATGGCAGCCCCTAACGGCAGACTAACGACGGACGTAGGATGGACAACGTGGTTGACGAAAAGAAGGTAAAGCAGGTTGTCGATCCCGGCAAGGGCTTCGAGCTGCCGCTCCTGCTCTTCAACGGCTTCCGCAAGATCATCGATGATCTGCACACCGAGCTGGCCCGCCAGGGCCACCCGGACATCCGCCCCGCCCACGGCTTCGCTCTCCAGGCCATCGGCTGGGACAACGACTCCGGCACCGGCACCGGCTCCGGCCCCGGCGGCACGAGCACCAGCGAGATCGGCCGCCGCCTCGGCGTCAGCAAGCAGGCCGCGGGCAAGACCGTCGACCGCCTGATCGAACTCGGCTACGCGGAACGGTCCGACGACCCCCAGGACGCACGCCGCAAACTCGTCCGCCTCACACCACACGGCCTCGACGCGCTGCGCCGCTCCGCCGCCATCCTCGACGACCTGCACGCCGAGTGGGCCACCCACCTCGGCAACCGCCGCTTGAGCGCCCTGGAGGACGCCCTACGCCACAGGGCCCCGTTGGACTCCTTCCGCCTCGACGCCTCCGCCTGGCTACGCGGCTGATCCGCGCAAGCCGTCAGGCCAGAGCCGCCGCGGCGAGTTCAGGGGTTCCGGGGAGCGGCACGTCGGCCTCGGGCAGCAGATAGGTCCGCGGAATCTCCAACTCCATCAGGAGCTGCCGCATCGTCGGCTCCGTACCGCGGATGAGGCCGGTCGCACTGCGGTGCAGGGCCTCGAGCTCGGTCGGGGGCAACCACCAGCCCGTCCGGCGTTTGCGGACGAGCGCGTTCAGCGCGATAAAGCGGGGGTCTGGGGGCCGCAGGCCCCCAGAAGACGGTCACCGAGCCGACGGCACCGACGCGTGATCCGCAAGGCAACCCTCGAAGCGCGCAGGCCGGTCGCTGTGCCCGTGGCCGAGCAGGTCGACCAGGAGCGAGCGGCGCCCGGCGAGCAGTGGATGCAGGGCGACCTCGGTGTAGTACGCGGGCGACGTGGCCCCCAGGCCATGCACATAGACCCGCGGCGGCTCCGCGGCCCCCGGCAGCTCGACCCAGCGGATCACATCGCCCTCAGGCGTCACGCTTGCCGCACGCACGCTCAGCGCACCTCGCCCTTGAGTACGTCCGCCGTCCAGGCGGCCACACGGCGGTCGAGCGGTTCGGTCCCGTCCAGGACGTGCCGCGTGAACGCGTCACGTTCGTGCGCGAGGATCGCCGCCTCCCATACGCAGGGCGAGAGCCCCACGCGCCCGGGGCGCAGTTCGTCCAGGCGTCCGCGCGGGCCCGTGAAGATGCCGAGGCTGGACATGTCGCCCTCGATCCAGCTGTGCACCAGGACGTAGTCGCCGTCGCCACCCGCGTGGACGATCAGCACTCCGAGACCCAACGAGCCCTGCTGGATGCCCAGTTGCGGCTCGGCCACGCGTATCGCCGTATCCACGTCCGGCGCGGTGATCGTGCGGCCCGGCGCCTCCAGGGCGTACGTCTTCACCAGGTGGCCGGCGATCTCGCGCGGACCCAACGGCCTTACCGCGCGGGCGTGATGGCCCTCGGAGAGGGCGAGCACAGCGGCGCGGTCGACCCCGGCGGGCAGATCATGTTCCGTCATGCCGCCATCTTGGCATCCCGCTCAGGGCGACTCGGGATGTTCAGTGAGGCTTGCGGTGCCTGGTGCGGTGACGCTGCGAGCGCGACTCACCGGCCGCCTCACCCTCCTCGGCGTGCGACGGGCAGTCCTCATGCCGACACGGTCCCGGGCCCCATACGGGAACGAAGGCGCCCAGCACCTTGCGACGGTGTACGACCGTTTCCACCGGGCGCTTGCAGGTCGGACAGACGTACTGTCGCTCCTGCGCGGGCTCGGTACGGCCCGTGTCCTTGGCCATGTATCCAGGGTATTCCCGCTGAGCGGCCCCGGCCAGATACGCGACGCCATGGGCTGGCTACGGTCTGCTGCTGCTTCCGCGAGTACGTGGTGATCATGGCGTGATTGCCTGGCTATTGCCTGGCAATTGTCGGGCGCATGCCCCGCACCGTGGTCCGTACGACCGTGTGCGGGGCAGCCCTTACTCAGGTCACCTCAGGTCTCCTCAGGTCTCAGACGTGCGGCCCTCCCCCCTTTCTTCTCTCAGTACGCCCGTCGCGTCACGAACTCCGCCAGGGCGAGGAGGCCGCCCGCCGCCTCCGGCTCCGGTACCGCGCGGGACAGCTGGGCCACCGCGCGGGACATCCGGTCGGCCGCGTGGGCCTGGGCCCAGTCGCGGCCGCCCGCGCGGTCGACGGCATCCGCCGCGCGCTCCGGGTCGGCGAGGGCCGATCCGGCGTACAGGGCGGCGAGTTCGGACCCGGCGGCCGTGCCCGAGGTGAGCGCGGCGACCACCGGCAGGGACTTCTTGCGCGCCGCGAGGTCGGCCCCGGCCGGTTTGCCGGTGCGGCGCGGGTCGCCCCAGATGCCGATCACGTCGTCGATCAGCTGGAAAGCGAGCCCGGCCTCGCGCCCGAAGGCGTCGAGCGCCTCCACCTCCTCCGCGCCCGCGCCCGCGTACAGCGCCCCGAGTGCGCAGGCGCAGCCGAGCAGCGCCCCCGTCTTGGCCTCGGCCATGGCCAGGCACTCCGTGAGCGTCACCTCGGCGGCGTCCCGCTCCTCCAGGGCGGTGTCCGCGTGCTGCCCCTCGCAGAGCTCCACGACACAGGCGGCGAGCCGGGAGGCCGCGGCCCGGGACGCCGGGTGCGCGTCGTCCGCGAGCACCCGAAGCGCCAGCGCCTGTAGCGCGTCCCCGGCCAGGATGGCGTCCGCGTCCCCGAAGACCGTCCACGCGGTGGGGCGGTGCCTTCGGGTGCGGTCCCGGTCGATGACGTCGTCGTGGAGCAGCGTGAAGTTGTGGGTCAGCTCCACGGCCGCCGCGGCCCGCACCGCCACAGCCGGCTCTCCGCCCAGGGCGCGTGCCGCGGCGAGCACGAGCCCCGGGCGGATGGCCTTGCCGCCGCCCCCGGCGGCCGGGCGGCCGTCGGCGTGCTCCCAGCCGAAGTGGTAGTTGGCGATCCGCCGCATCGAGCCGGGCAACGAGGCGACCGCGCGGCGGAGTTCGGGGTCGACGGCCTGCCGGGTGCGTTCCAGGAGGCCGACGGCCTCCTGGCCGTCCGTACTGACCTCGGCACTCAACGCCAGCGGCCGATCTCTACGTTCTCCAGGACGCCGAGCGCGTCGGGCACCAGGACGGCCGCCGAGTAGTAGGCCGTCACGAGATACGACATGATCGCCTGCTCGCTGATGCCCATGAAGCGGACGGACAGGCTCGGTTCGATCTCGTCCGGGATCCCGGCCTGGCGCAGGCCGATCACGCCCGCGTCGTCCTCGCCGGTACGCATGCAGATGATCGAGGTCGTACGGGCGTCGCTGATCGGAATCTTGTTGCACGGGAAGATCGGCACGCCGCGCCAGGCGGGCACGTGGTGGCCGTTGACCTCCACGGCGTCGGGGTAGAGGCCCCGCTTGTTGCACTCGCGGCCGAAGGCCGAGATGGCGCGCGGGTGGGCGAGGAACAGCTTCGATCCGCGCCTGCGGCTGAGGAGTTCGTCCATGTCGTCCGGGCTGGGCCCGCCGTCGTGGGGCTGGAGCCGCTGGTCGTACTCGCAGTTGTTCAGAAGGCCGAACTCGCGGTTGTTGATGAGCTCGTGCTCCTGGCGCTCCTTCAGGGCCTCGACGGTGAGCCGCAGCTGCTGCTCGGTCTGGTTCATCGGCTGGTTGTAGAGGTCCGCCACGCGCGTGTGGATGCGCAACACGGTCTGCGCGACGCTCAGTTCGTACTCGCGCGGAGACGATTCGTAGTCGACGAACGTGCCGGGGATCTCCGGTTCACCGACGTGCCCGGAGGCGAGGTCGATCAGCTTCTCGCCGTACTTGTTGGTGCGCTGACCCGGGACGGCACGCAGCCCTTCGAGATGGGTCTGCAGCGACTCGGCACGCTCACTGACCTGCTGGAAGGCGGTCCTGGGCAGCACGAGCACCGTGCAGGTCGTCACCGCACGCGCGCTGTACTCCCAGATGGCGTCCGGGTCGATCAGGCACTGGTCGCCGAAGTACGCGCCGTCCGCGAGCACCCCGAGTACCGAGTCGTCGTCGTACGGGCCGCTGCCCACCTTCTCGGCGCGGCCGTGCGCGAGCAGGAAGACGCCGTCGATCGGGCTCCCGAAGGAGGTCAGGGTCTCGCCGGGGGCGAACTCCCGCTGCTCGCACCGGCGGGCGAGCTCGCTCAGCACCTCTTGGTCCGCGTAGTTGCGCAGCGCGGGCAGCTCGCCCAGCTCCGCGGGGATGACCTGCACCTGGGACCCGGTCTTCACGAACGTCACCCGGCCGTCGCCGACCGAGTAACTCAGCCGCCGGTTCACGCGGTATGTGCCGCCCTGCACCTGGACCCAGGGCAGTTGGCGCAGCAGCCAGCGGGAGCTGATCTCCTGCATCTGCGGAGTCGACTTGGTGGTGGTGGCCAGGTTCCGCGCGGCACCCGTGGCCAGGCTCTTCTGCGGGGCCTGCTCCGTGCGGATCTCTTCGCCTACCGACATGTAAGTGCCCTCTCAGCAAAGCGACTTGGCGGGACGTACGACTCCTGCCGCCGTCCCGATTTTCCGTGCGTCGCCAGCCTTCCCTGCGGAAGGTGATCGCGTCATCACACAAACGAGCGGGAATGGATCAACGTGGCCGGGGAAGCGGGGCGGAATAACCCGTTCGAATCAACTCGCAAAGAGAACCCGGCGGGCCGGAACCCCAAGATCTGCCCATCCGTTCACACACCACGACCAACCGCACATCCGCAGCCCCGTGCGCTACGGGACCGCACCACGAACAGGAGAGACCAATGGCAGGCTTCCTGGACCGCGCCAAGGAGCAGGCGCAGAGCGCCCTGACGCAGGGCAAGCAGAAGGTCGACGACGTGCAGCAGCAGCGCGCCGGTAACGACCTGTTGAAGAAGCTGGGCGCCGCGTACTACGCGGAGCGGCGTGGCAGCGGCAGCCCCGATGCGACCCAGCAGGCCCTCTCGGCGCTTGAGGCCCACATCGCCACGCACGGTGACGGGTTCCTGCGCGGCTGACCACGCGGGCCCGGGGCGACCGGGCCCTGCCGGGCCGACCGGTTCGACTCGCACGCCACGTCGAAAGCGGACGAACTCCTGGATCAGGACCGCGCATTCGGGTACAAGCGGCATGAGAGGCGGCGGGCAGCCGGCCACCGCCGAATCCCGTTACGGAGGAGTCATGGCCGAGCCCATGTCTGCGGGAACGTTCCTTGCTGCCCTGAAGGACGAGGGCCTGACGGTCGTCGAAGTACGCGAGTGGCGCACCCACAACCGCAACCACGTGGGGCCGTGGGGCCCGGTGCACGGCGTGATGATCCACCACACCGTGACCCAGGGCAGCGAGGAGACGGTGAACCTCTGCTACGACGGCCACGCCTCGCTGCCCGGCCCGCTCTGCCACGGCGTCATCACCAAGGACGGCCGGGTCCACCTGGTCGGCAACGGCCGCGCCAACCACGCGGGCCTCGGCGACGACGACGTACTGCGCGCCGTCATCGCCGAAAAGCGCCTGCCACCGGACAACGAGGCGAACACCGACGGCAACCGCTACTTCTACGGTTTCGAGTGCGAGAACCTCGGCGACGGCGAGGACCCCTGGCCCGAGGCCCAGTTAGAGGCCATCGAGAAGGCGTCCGCGGCGATCTGCCGCCACTACGGCTGGAACGAGCGCTCGGTGATCGGCCACCTGGAATGGCAGCCGGGCAAGGCCGACCCACGCGGCTTCACCATGGACGCGATGCGCCAGCGCATCGCCGAACGCCTCAAGTAGCACCCCCGCCGCGCGCACCGCGGACAATGGGGGTGTGAACGGGATACATGGCGGTGTGAACGTACCCGACCTCGGCCTGCTGCGGCCCCGACTGCCCTCCCCGCTGCGGGAGGTCGAGGACGACCGCTTCGCCCGCCACGGGGTGCGGCTGCTGCTCAAGCGGGACGACCTCATACACCCGGACCTGCCCGGCAACAAGTGGCGCAAGCTCGCGCTCAACCTCCGGGCCGCCACGGGCCGCCCCGTGCTGACCTTCGGCGGCGCCTACTCCAACCATCTGCGCGCCACCGCCGCGGCGGGCCGCCTGCTCGGCTTCCCCACGGTCGGGGTCGTACGGGGCGACGAACTGGCCGACCGGCCCCTGAACCCCTCGCTCGCCCGATGCGCGGCCGACGGGATGCGGCTGCACTTCGTGACCCGCTCCACGTACCGCCGCAAGACCGAACCGGAAACCCTGGCCGACATCCTGACCACCATCGGCGCCGAGGACGCGTACGTCGTGCCCGAGGGCGGCAGCAACTCCCTTGCCGTACAAGGCTGCACGGCCCTCGGCGCAGAGCTCCGCGACACCACGGACATCGCCGCCGTGGCCTGCGGCACCGGCGGCACCCTGGCGGGCCTGGCGGCGGGGCTCGGCCCCGGGCAGCGCGCCCTCGGCGTCGCCGTACTGAAGGGCGGCTTCCTGGCCGCCGAGGTGGCCCGGCTACAGACCGCCGCGTTCGGCGGTCCGCGCGGCGACTGGCACCTGGCGGACCGTTTCCACTGCGGCGGCTACGCCCGTACGACCCCGGAACTGGACGCCTTCGCCGCCGACTTCGAGGACCGCCACGGCCTGCCCGTGGAACGCGTCTACGTCGCGAAGCTGCTGTACGCCCTGACCACCCTCACCGAGGAGGGCGCGTTCCCCCGAGGCACCCGCCTGACCGCCGTGATCACCGGTCGACCGGACGAACCCGACCGAACGGATCGACCCGACCGGCCGGCCGAATCGCCCTGACCGACCGGCCTACACGGACTCGTCCCGGTAAGCCGCCGCCTCCTCCAGATCCAGCCTGCGCTGGAGCGTGCGGAGCATCTCGTCGTCGATCCGCCGCTCGTCCCGGAGTCGTACGAAGACCTCGCGCTCGGCGGCGAGCGTCTCCCGGGACAGGCGCCGGTAGGTGTCGTCGGCGGACTCCCCGGTGACCGGATTCGCCGCCCCGAGCCGCTCCCACACGGAGTTCCGGCGCCGCTCAAGGACCGTGCGCAGGCGGTCGGCGAGCGGCTGCGGCAGCGCGTTGCGCTCGTCGGCGAGGAGCTCCTCAAGGCGGGCCTCCGCCGCCCCCGACGCCTCGCTCTGGGCCTGCGCCTCCACCAGCGTCTCGGTCTGCGCGTCCCGCCCGGCCACGGGCAGTACGCGGATGAGCCCGGGCAGCGTCAGGCCCTGCACCACCAGCGTGCCGATGACCGTGGTGAAGGTCAGGAAGAGCACCAGGTTCCGGCCCGGGAACGGAACGCCACCATCCACCACCTCCGGGATCGAGAAGGCGATGGCGAGCGAGACGACCCCGCGCATCCCCGCCCAGCTCACGATCAGCGGCCCCGTCCAGGCCGGCTCGGTCTCCCGCACCGCGCCCTCCGCGGAGCGGCGGAACAGCAGCCGCGGCAGAAACGTCGCCGGATAGACCCAGACGAACCGCGCCACGACCACCACCAGGAAGACGGCCACCGCGTACCAGACGGCGCGGACCCCCTCGTACTCCCCGAGATCGCGCAGCACAACGGGCAGTTGGAGCCCGATGAGCGCGAACACAGCGGACTCCAGGACGAACGCCACCATCCTCCAGACCGCCGCCTCCTGCAGCCGCGTCGCGAAGTCGACCTGCCAGGAGCGGTGCCCCAGATAGAGCGCGACGACCACCACCGCGAGCACCCCGGAGGCGTGCACCTCCTCGGCCGCGGCATAGGCCACGAAGGGAATGAGCAGCGAGAGCGTGTTCTGGAGCAGCGCCTCCTTGAGCCGGGTGCGCAGCCAGTGCAGCGGGACCATCAGAACGAGGCCGACCCCCACGCCGCCCACGGCCGCGACCAGGAACTCCGCGACCCCGCCCGACCAGCTGGCGCCCTCGCCGACCGCGGCGGCAAGCGCCACCTTGTACGCCGTGATCGCGGTCGCGTCGTTCACCAGGGACTCGCCCTGGAGGATCGTGACGAGCCGGGACGGAAGCCCCACCCGGCGAGCGATCGCCGTCGCCGCCACCGCGTCCGGCGGCGCCACCACCGCCCCCAGAACGAGCGCCGCGGTCAGCGGCAGATCCGGGACGATCAGGTGCACCGCCCACCCGACGGCAAGCGTTGCAAATAGCACATACCCGACGGAAAGCAGCGCCACAGGGCGCCAGTTGGCCCGTAGGTCCAGATACGAGCTCTCCACCCCGGCCGTATACAGAAGCGGCGGTAGCAGCAGCGGCAGGACGATATGAGGGTCGAGCTCGTACCCCGGAACGCCCGGCAGATAGCTGACGGCGAGGCCCGCGGCGACGAGCAGCAGCGGCGCCGGGACGGGCGTGCGGCGGGCGAGTCCGGCGACCGCGGCGCTGCCCGCGACCAGTGCAAGCAGTGGCAGGACATCCATCGGCTCGAGCCCGTCCCCTTGTTCGTGGTGCTGATAGATCGATGTGTCCACAGATCGACTGCCGTGGACCGTGGACCGGCAGTCGAGGGTGGTTGTCACAGGTGCGTCGTAATCTGGCAAGCATGAACGACGAGTGCGCCCACGTCTCGCTTCTTCCGCGCCCCGAGCCCAAGCCGCTGACCGGCACCTGCCCCGCGTGCGAGGCGGCCGGCAGCCACCCCGTGCAGCTGCGGCTCTGCCTGAGGTGCGGGCACGTGGGGTGCTGCGATTCCTCGCCGTTCCAGCACGCGACACAGCACTTCAAGGACACTGGACACCCGGTCATGCGAAGCTTTGAACCCGGTCAGAACTGGCGGTGGTGCTTTGTCGACGGTTCGATCGTCTGACGTCTGGGTACGTCAATCCGGCGCCCGCTCTTTCCAATTGGGACCCGCACAACCCTAGCCACTGTCCGTATCCTTAGTCTTACTATGAGTGACAGATGCGAGCCGGGGTCCCCGGGACACCGAACTTGGGAGCGCGATAGCGTCACCGCTGAACCACACAGCGCGTTTCCCGTGCGACGCTGTGCCGGGCCACCGCAGGGGCGGCGGGCCGGAACCCCGAATGGCTTGTACCACCTTGGAGGTGAGGGTGTCCCAGATCGCAGGCGAGCCCGGGACTCAGGACTTCGTAGAAGTCCGGCTGCCGGCTGCGGGTGCCTACCTGTCCGTGCTGCGGACGGCCACGGCCGGTCTCGCGGCACGCCTTGACTTCACTCTGGACGAGATCGAGGACCTGCGCATCGCGGTCGACGAGGCCTGCGCGATTCTGCTGCAGCAGGCCGTCGCCGGCTCCGTGCTCAGCTGCGTCTTCCGGCTCGTCGACGACTCGCTCGAGGTGACGGTCTCGGCACCGACGACCGACGGCCACGCCCCCGAGCGGGACACCTTTGCCTGGACGGTCCTGTCCGCCCTGGCGGGCAAGGTCGACTCCCATGTCGCGGACGACAAGACCGTCTCTATCAGCCTGTACAAACAGCGCGGCGCGGGTCCCGGGCCGGCGTGAGGAACGGGGACGGGCCGGTGCGGGACGAAGAGCGCAGCGCATGGGGTCTCCCCGCCGAGAGCACCGACGGCAGGGGCGAACCGGGCATGCCCGAGCCGGGGCGCACAGCCCCCGCGGATCCGGTGCTCGCACCGGGCATCCCCGAGCAACAGCCCCGACCACACCCGGAGGAAGCGGAACCGGACGCGCCGGTGCAGGACGCGCCGGATCCGGATCCGGCGGAGCAGGCACCACAGGGCGATGACAGGGGCGAGCGCCAGGTCGGCGGCGGGCGACGGGCGGGACACATGACAGAGCACGGGCACCACCACGATCCGCAGGACCGCAGCGGCGCGCGGGCGCTCTTCCTCGAGCTGCGCAAGCTGCCCTCCGGCAGCCCCGAGTACGCGGAGCTGCGCAATCAGCTCGTCCGCATGCATCTGCCGCTGGTCGAGCACCTCGCGCGCCGCTTCCGCAACCGCGGCGAGCCGCTCGACGACCTGACCCAGGTCGCCACCATCGGCCTGATCAAGTCGGTGGACCGCTTCGACCCGGAGCGCGGCGTCGAGTTCTCGACGTACGCCACCCCCACGGTCGTCGGCGAGATCAAGCGGCACTTCCGCGACAAGGGCTGGGCCGTGCGCGTCCCGCGCCGCCTACAGGAACTGCGTCTCTCCCTGACCACGGCGACGGCGGAGCTCTCCCAGCTGCACGGCCGCTCCCCCACGGTGCACGAGCTCGCCGAGAAGCTGGCGATCTCCGAGGAGGAGGTCCTGGAGGGCCTCGAGTCGGCCAATGCGTACTCCACGCTCTCCCTGGACGTCCCGGACACGGACGACGAGTCCCCGGCGGTCGCGGACACCCTGGGCGCGGAGGACGAGGCCCTTGAGGGCGTCGAGTACCGCGAGTCCCTCAAGCCGCTCCTGGAGGACCTGCCGCCCCGGGAGAAGCGCATCCTGCTGCTCCGGTTCTTCGGGAACATGACGCAGTCGCAGATCGCCCAGGAGGTCGGCATCTCCCAGATGCACGTCTCCCGGCTGCTCGCCCGCACGCTGGCGCAACTCCGCGAGAAGTTGCTCGTCGAGGAGTAACCAAACCAGCCCGTCCGGCGTTTGAGGACGAGCGGGCCCACCCGTCTCCAGACGCGCCCTGGACCTACACGTCCCGGGGCCCGATCCCCAGCGCCTCCGTCGTGGCCGGGTTCACCAGAAGCACCAGGGCCGTGACCGCGACGACCGCGAGCGCGATCCCGGCCGGGATGGCCACGCTGTCCGCCTGGAGCAGCTGCCAGGCCACCGGAAGGGCCAGGATCTGCGTGATGATCGCCGGTCCCCGGCTCCAGCGGCGCAGCTTGAGCAGCCCGCGCGCGGCGAGCAGCGGAATCGCCGCGAGCACGATCATGGTCACGCCGCCGGTCACCGCCTGCTCGACGCTGTCCGCCTTGCCCGCGAACCCCTGAAGCGACATGGCCACGCCGCCGACGACGAGCGCGATGCCCTCCAGGGCGGCGAGCGCCGCGGCGGCGGTCAGCCGCCCGGGACGCGGTTGTACGGGGCCGGATGTCTGCTCAGCACTGCTCACCCCAGCAGGGTAGCCCGGCCCCGGCGGCGTACCCCGCCCGGTACGCAGACCTACGGGCCCTCGGTCTGGGCCACATAAAGGGCGGTAGGTACGCTGCTGCGCATGCGCGCACTCCTCGTGGTCAACCCGGCGGCAACCACCACCAGTGCCCGCACTCGCGACGTACTGATCCACGCCCTCGCGAGCGAGATGAAGCTCGAGGTGGTGACCACGGAGTACCGCGGCCACGCCCGCGACCTCGGCCGACAGGCGGCGGAGAGCAAGGCCGCCGGGGGCGAGGGCACCGAGCTGGTGGTCGCCCTCGGCGGCGACGGCACCGTCAACGAGGTCGTCAACGGCCTGCTGCACGACGGCCCCGACCCGGACGCTCTGCCCGGCCTCGCGGTCGTCCCCGGCGGCTCCACCAATGTCTTCGCCCGCGCGCTCGGCCTGCCCAACGACCCGGTCGAGTCGACCGGCGCTCTGCTCGACGCCCTGCGCAGCGGCAGCGCCCGCACGATCGGGCTCGGGCTCGCCTCCGGCACCCCGGGCAGCGAGGACGAGGGGGTCCCGGAGCGCTGGTTCACGTTCTGCGCGGGGCTCGGTTTCGACGCCAGCGTGATCGGCCGGGTCGAGCAGCAGCGGGAGCGCGGCAAGCGCTCGACCCATGCGCTCTACGTACGCCAGATGATGCGCCAGTTCCTGGACGAGCCGAACCGACGGCACGGCACGATCACCCTGGAGCGCCCCGGCCAGGACCCGGTCGACGACCTCGTCCTGTCGATAGTCTGCAACACCTCCCCCTGGACCTACCTGGGCAATCGCCCGGTCTACGCCTCGCCGCAGGCGTCCTTCGACGACGGCCTCGACCTGCTCGGTCTGAGCCGACTCTCGACTCCGGCGATGGCCCGCTACGCCACTCAGCTGCTCACGTCGACGCCCGAGCGCGGCCCGCACGGCAAGCACGCACTCTCGCTGCACGACCTCACGGACTTCACCTTGCATTCGAAGGCTCCACTTCCGTTCCAGATGGACGGTGACCATCTGGGGCTGCGTACGAGCGTGACGTTCACAGGCGTACGCCGTGCACTGCGTGTGATTGTGTGAGCGGAAGGCGCAAAACTCCTTTCAGTCGAACGTTTAGGCCAGGATCCACCCCATGGAAGTACGGCTGTGACCTAGTCGACACCGAGGAATCAAAAAAAACTTGCCGGAAGGGGTTGTATCCGCCGCCGAGGTTTGCGAATCTCTTCTTGGCGCTCACGGCGGCCCGCAACACCGGCCCCATAGAGAGCCCGAACCCCCTCCTCACGCACAGGACCTACACCAGGTAACTGGTGGTCGGCCCTTCCCTTGCGGAGGGATTCGTGAAAGCGTTCACATTCACAAGCAACTTGCACGTAATACCAAGGAGAGGTAGCAGCCATGGACTGGCGTCACAACGCCGTTTGCCGCGAGGAAGACCCCGAGCTGTTCTTCCCCATCGGCAACACCGGTCCTGCGCTGCTGCAGATCGAGGAAGCCAAGGCCGTCTGCCGCCGCTGCCCCGTTGTGGAGCAGTGCCTGCAGTGGGCGCTCGAGTCCGGCCAGGACTCCGGCGTCTGGGGTGGCCTCAGCGAGGATGAGCGTCGCGCAATGAAGCGCCGCGCCGCCCGCAACCGGGCCCGCCAGGCCAGCGCCTGACACCCACGCCCCGTACGAGCCTGAGCCCGGCGGCGCGTACAGCGAGTACGCATCTCCCGCCCCCGAGCCGCAGCGCGCAGTACCCCCCGATGCGCTCAGCAACGTGAGCTCTGAGCCCCGGACCGCACCTAGGTCCGGGGCTCATTGCTGTGCGCGCGCAGGCCGATGCCGTCGTACGCGCTACTTCTCGGCGCGGACCGGGATGTCCAGGAGGACCTGGGTGCCGCGCTCGGGGGCCGGGACCATGTCGAACGTGCCGCCCAACTCGCCCTCCACCAGGGTGCGGACGATCTGCAGGCCGAGGTTGCCGGCGCGGTGCGGGTCGAAGTCCGGGGGCAGGCCGATGCCGTCGTCCTGGACGGTGATGAGGAGGCGGGCGTCCTTGGTGGTGCCGCCGCGGACGGCGGAGACCTCGACCGTGCCGTGCTCGCCCTCGCGGAAGCCGTGCTCCAGGGCGTTCTGCAGCACCTCGGTGAGGACCATGGACAGCGGGGTCGCGACCTCGGCGTCCAGGATGCCGAAGCGGCCGGTGCGGCGGCCGGTGACCTTGCCCGGGGAGATCTCCGCGACCATCGAGAGGACCCGGTCGGCGATCTCGTCGAACTCGACCCGCTCGTCCAGGTTCTGCGAGAGCGTCTCGTGCACGATCGCGATCGAGCCGACCCGGCGCACCGCCTCCTCCAGGGCCGCGCGGCCGCGCTCGGATTCGATCCGGCGGGCCTGGAGGCGGAGCAGGGCGGCGACGGTCTGGAGGTTGTTCTTCACCCGGTGGTGGATCTCCCGGATGGTGGCGTCCTTGGTGATCAACTCGCGCTCGCGGCGGCGCAGTTCGGTCACATCGCGCAGCAGGACGAGGGAGCCGATCCGGGTGCCCTTGGGCTTCAGCGGGATGGCGCGGAGCTGGATCACGCCGTCCTCGCCCTCGACCTCGGTCTCGCGCGGCGCCCAGCCGCTGGCCAGCTTCTCCAGGGCCTCGTCCACCGGGCCGCGGGACGGCGCGAGGTCGGCGGTGGCGCGGCCGAGGTGGTGGCCGACGAGGTCGGCGGCGAGGCCCAAGCGGTGGTACGCGGACAGCGCGTTCGGCGAGGCGTACTGCACGACGCCCTCCGCGTCCAGGCGGATCAGGCCGTCGCCGACGCGCGGCGAGGCGTCCATGTCGACCTGCTGCCCGGGGAACGGGAAGGACCCGGCGGCGATCATCTGGGCCAGGTCGGAGGCGCTCTGGAGGTAGGTCAGCTCCAGGCGGGACGGGGTGCGGACGGTGAGCAGGTTGGTGTTCCGCGCGATGACGCCGAGGACGCGGCCCTCACGGCGTACGGGAATGGACTCGACCCGGACCGGGACCTCCTCGCGCCACTCCGGGTCGCCCTCGCGCACGATGCGGCCCTCGTCGAGCGCGGCGTCGAGCAGCGGGCGGCGGCCGCGTGGAACGAGGTGGCCGACCATGTCGTCCTGATAGGAGGTGGGGCCGGTGTTCGGCCGCATCTGGGCGACCGAGACATAGCGGGTGCCGTCGCGGGTCGGGACCCACAGAACCAGGTCGGCGAAGGAGAGGTCGGAGAGCAGCTGCCACTCCGAGACCAGCAGGTGCAGCCACTCGAGATCGGTGTCACCGAGGGCTGTGTGCTGGCGTACGAGCTCGTTCATGGAGGGCACGCTGCGAGCGTACCTTTCGGCTCTGACAGGCAGGGGTTCGCCTTCGGCGAGCGGCAGACGGGAGAAGCGCGCGGCAGACGCGAGAAGAAAGAAGAAGTAACCTCGGTCGACGCATGGACATCCGAGAATGGTCTAGTCCACAATGCAGAGGTAAACACAGATGACAGCTTCCGTCCTTCCCGCACAGAAGGGCGGATCGAGGCCCCCGGCGCTCTCTGCCCTGACTGCGCCGGAGCCTCACGGCCGACCGGGACCGCACAGCCCGCCGGCCGGAATTGCTCCGGGCTGCGGTGCCGAGAGGGTTGAGGGTCCCTCTCAGGCGCCGCGGCCCGCGGGTGTTTCCGGGGCCGGGTTCGGTGCCGAGCCCGAGCCCGAGTCCGGGGCCTTCGGCCAGACCTCCATCGCGAGCCGGGCCACCTCCTCCAACTCCCCCGCCGTGGCGCCGTCCCGCGCCTGTGCGGACATGCCCTGGAAGACGGCGGCGGTGCAGCGCGCGAGGGCCGCGGCGTCGGTTCCGGGCGGGAGCTCGCCCGCCGCGACGTCCGCGCCGATCCGGTGCTCCAGGGCGGCGGTCGCGGCCACGCGCTGCGCGCGCAGTGACTCTTCCACCTCGGCGGTCGCGCAGTTGGTCGCGGCGTGCACGACCAGGCAGCCGCGCGGCCGTCCCGGCGCGGTGAACTCGGCTGCGGCCTCGCGCAGCATCCGCGCGGCCGCGGCGCGGGCGGTGGGCTCCTCGGCCAGGGCCCGGCAGGCGAAGGCGCCGTAACTCGCCCCGTACGCCGCCACGACCTCGCCGAAGAGGGACTGCTTGTCGCCGAACGCGGCGTAGAGGCTGGGCGGGCTGATGCCCATGGCGTGTGTCAGGTCCGCGACCGACGTGGCCTCGTACCCGTACTCCCAGAACGTGCGCAGCGCGCTCTCCAGGGCGGCGTCCCGGTCGAAGGAGCGGGGGCGGCCGCGGCGGTTGCGCGGGCGCTGCCCTGGCAGCTCCGCCTGCTCCGCCTGCTCCGGCCGCTCCGGCTCCGGCTCCGGCTCCGGCTCCAGCTGTGGCTCCGACTTCGGCTCCGGTCGCTTTGTCGCCATGGCGGCGGATTCTAGAGCGAGCGCTAGGAAATCGACCCAGGCAGGTCTCGGTGGCGTACCGCTCGCGGGCGGGGCGTACTGGTGACATACCCCTCGCCGGAGAGGGCGGATCTGTTAGATTGGTCTATACCACATGCGCGGCATGCGGTCCCCAACCCGCCCCTATCCAGATCGGCAGGCCCAGCGTGGAAGTTGTCATCGTCAAGGACGCCAAGGCAGGCGGAGAGCTGATCGCGGGGGCCATCGCGGACCTCCTCGCCCGCAAGCCCGACGCGCTGCTCGGCGTGGCCACGGGCTCGACCCCGCTGCCCATCTACGACGCGCTGACCGCCAAGGTCCGCTCCGGCGAAGTGGACGCCTCGCGCGCCCGCGTCTGCCAGCTCGACGAATACGTCGGGCTTCCGGCCGGGCACCCCGAGTCCTACCGGGCCACCGTGCTGCGGCAGGTCGTGGCGCCGCTCGGGCTCGACGAGAGTGCGTTCATGGGGCCGGACGGTTCGGCCGAGGACGTGCGGGCGGCCTGTGCGGCGTACGACCGGGCGCTCGCCGAGGCCGGTGGGGTGGATCTGCAGATCCTCGGGATCGGCACGGACGGGCACATCGGGTTCAACGAGCCGTGCTCGTCGCTCGCTTCGCGCACCCGGATCAAGACGCTGACCGAGCAGACGCGGGTGGACAACGCGCGGTTCTTCGACGACGACATCGACCAGGTGCCGCACCACGTGATCACGCAGGGCATCGGGACGATCCTGGACGCCCGGCACCTGGTGCTGCTCGCCACCGGGGAGGGCAAGGCGGAGGCCGTGGCCCAGACGGTGGAGGGTCCGGTGGCGTCGCTCGTACCGGCGTCGGCGCTGCAGTTGCATCGGCATGCGACGGTGGTGGTGGACGAGGCGGCCGCGTCGAAGCTGAAGCTAGCGGACTACTTCCGCCACACCTACGCGAACAAGCCGTCTTGGCAGGGGATTTGAGGGGTGCGGCGCCGCTCGGGTTGGCGTTGTTTTTCCCCTGTCCCGCCCCTTCCCGTAACTGGGGGCTTCCGCCCCCAGACCCCCCTGTTGTCGCGCTGAAGGCGCTCGTCCTCAAACGCCGGACGGGCTGATGGTGCCCGTCGCGCTGATAGTGGCGCCCACGATGGCCTCTGCCGCTGCCGTTCCGCAGACCCTTGCCGCTCCGTGGGTTGCGATGTGGAGGGCGCCGCGCGGGGGCGACTGGGGGACACCCATCTCCACCACCACCGTGTCGGGGCACTCCGCCAGCAGGGCGTCCAGGGCCATTGACATCCACGGGTGGCGGTGGGCGTCGCGGACGACGGCGACCACGCGGCGGGGGCCCGCTGCCGCGAGGATCTCGGGGACCGTCGAGTCCACGGTGTACGTGCCCGTCTCCGTGCCAGGAAGCAGGCGGGCCAGTTCGGCGGCCACGCCCCAGGGGGTCTCGTCGCCGACCGCGATATTGGCCAGGGGCGTGAAGGCGGCGACGTACGCGGGTTCCGTGAGCGGGGCGCGGTCGTCGCCCGTCACGCGGAGCGCGCGGCGGGCCGCGGTCAGGCCGATGGCGCCACCGCTCGTGTCCGCGCCGCGCTCCGCCCGTACCGCCGTGCCCGTCCACTCCCCCAACGCGCGCACCCGGGCGGCGGCCTCGGCCAGGCGCTCCTCGGGGAGTTCGCCGGAGCGGACCGCGGTGACCAGGGCGTCGCGCAGCCGTAGCACCGTCTCCTCGTCGGCGAGGCCGCCGCCCACGCAGATCGCGTCCGCACCGGCGGCGATGGCGAGGACGCTGCCGCGCTCGATGCCGTACGTCGCCGAGATCGCCTGCATTTCCATGCCGTCGGTGACCACCAGGCCCTCGTAGCCGAGTTCCTCGCGGAGCAGTCCGGTCAGGATGCGCCGGGACAGGGTCGCCGGGTGGTCCGGGTCCAGGGCGGGGAGCAGGATGTGGGCGCTCATCACCGCCTTCGTACCGGCCTCGATGGCCGCGCGGAACGGCGCCAGCTCCCGCTCCCGCAGCACCTCCAGGGCGGCGTCGATGCGCGGAAGGGCGTGATGCGAGTCGACCGCGGTGTCCCCGTGCCCGGGGAAGTGCTTGGCGCAGGCCGCGACTCCGGCTGACTGCAGGCCGGTCACGTACGCGGCGCTGTGGCGGGAGACCAGGTCCCGGTCGGCGCCGAAGGAGCGTACGCCGATGACCGGGTTGTCCGGGTTGGAGTTGACGTCCGCGGACGGCGCCCAGTTGAGGTTGACGCCGCAGGCCGCGAGGCGGCGGCCGAGTTCGGCGGCCACGTCGTGGGTGAGGTCCGGGTCGTCCACGGCGCCGAGGGCGTGGTTGCCCGGGAAGGACGAGCCCGAACGCACCTCCAAGCGGGTTACGTCGCCGCCCTCCTCGTCGATGGCGACCAGAACGTCACCGCGCTCCGCCCGCAACTGGGCGGTCAAATCAGCCAGTTGGTCCGGCGAGTCGATATTGCGGCCGAAGAGGCCGACCGAGTGGAGGCCCTCGCCGAGCCGCCTGAGCAGCCAGTCCGGCGCGGAGGTGCCGACGAAGCCGGGCTGGAGCACGGCGAGGGCGTCGCGGGTCAGGGTGTCGGTGCCTCGGGTGAGTGTCGTCATGGGGCGGGTTATCCCTTCACGGCGCCGGAGGTGAGGCCCGTGGCCATCTTCTTCTGAATGACCATGAAGAAGATCACCACCGGGATTGCGATCAGCGTGGAGGCGGCCATCAGGGCGCCGTAGTCGGTCCCCTGCTCGGTGGTGAACGTCATCAGCCACACGTTCAGTGTGTACTTGTCGTTGTCGTTCATCAGGATGTACGCGAACAAGTACTCGTTCCACGCGTTCACCAGGGCGAAGATCGACGCCGCGGCCAGGCCGGGCGCGAGCAGCGGGAAGATGACCCGGCGGAAGGCCCCCATCCGGGTGCAGCCGTCGACCATCGCGGACTCCTCGAGCTCCACCGGGATGTTGACCACGAAGCCGCGGATCATCACCACCGCGAACGGAAGCGTCGAGACCAGATAGACGACGATCAGGCCCCAGTACTCGTTGAGTCCGCCCATGGCGTTGAGCTGGGTGTAGATCGGGATGAGCATCGCGGTCGGCGGCAGCATCTGGACCAGGATGAGGACCATCAGGAGCGGCTTGCGGCCGAAGAAGCGGAACCGTCCGATGGCGAGCGCCGCCAGGGTGGCGATCACCATGCCGCCGAGCACCGCCGAGATCGCCACGATGAGGCTGGACTGGATCGCGGTGGTGAAGTTGGGCTGGTTCACGGCCCGTTGGAAGTTGTCGAAGGTGATCGAGGACGGCCACAGGGTCTGGTCGTACGAGCGGATCTCGTGGTTGGGGCGCAGTGCGCTGACCACCAGCCAGTAGACCGGGAAGGCCATCACGACGGTGACGGCGAGGCCGAGGATGTTGTAACCGAGCCGGTTCTTCCTGGTGGCCCTGGTGGCGCTCACTCTGGTGGCCCTGGTGGCGCTCACTCGACCTCTCCTGTCTTGATCAGCTGACGCAGGTAGTACACGGCCACACCGGAGAGCAGCAGGACGGTGATGAGGGCGATGGCGGTGCCCTGGCTGAAGGAGGTGGACTCGAACGCCTTGGAGAAGGAGTAGAGGCCGAGGGTCTCGTACTCCGGCTCCGGCTTGTTGCCGCGGAGCAGCCAGATCTGGCCGAAGACGTTGAAGTCCCAGATCACCGAGAGCGTGGCGACCATGGTGAAGACGGGCTTGATGACCGGCCAGGTCACGTACCGGTAGACGCCGTAGGCCGAGGCCCCGTCGAGCGCGGCCGCTTCCTCCAGTTCGCGGGGGACCTGGGTGAGCGCGGCGTACAGCGTGATGACGACGAACGGAATGGCGCCCCAGACGACCAGGGCGGTGATCACGCCGAAGCCCTGCCACGGGTCGAGGAACCAGTTGTGCCCGAGGAAGTCCTCCCCGGCCACCTTGGCGATCAGGGTGTTGATCAGGCCGTAGTCGGAGTCGGAGAGCCAGCGGAAGATGGAGGAGGCGACGAGCAGCGGCAGTGACCAGGCGGCGATCAGGGTCGCCGTGAGGGCGAGCCGCACCCCGGTGGCCACCCGCTGCATCAGCAGGGCGATGAGCAGGCCCGCACCCATGGTCAGTACGACGCAGACGGCCATGAAGCCGACGGTGCGGGCGGTGACCGACCAGAACTCGGGGTCGCCGAGGATGTGGGTGAACTGCTCAAGCCCTACCCAGGGCGCGGGCTCGCCGGTCCACAACTCCCGTCTGCCCATGTCCTGGAACGACATGATCACGGTCTTGACCAGCGGATAGGCGTAGACCGCGGCGATCGCCACGAGGGCCGGCAGGATCAGGAGGTACGGCAGGAGCGCGCCCTTCTTCCGCCGCCGCGCGCCGCCGGAACCGGCGCTTCCGGACGGCGACGCGGTCCCCCGGGTCGGCTCTTTCCCGGTGGCCTCCGGGGCGCGCGGCGCGGGGAGCCGCGCGCCGGAGGACCGGGTGTCGGCGGCGCTCACGTGCTCAGGACTCCTTGTTGATCAGCTCGTTGATCTTCGCGTCGGCCTTCTTGGTGGCCGCGTCGACCGAGTCGCCCTTGAGGATGTCGAGGAGCATGTTCTCCAGGACCTCCTCCTTCTCGATCGAGGTCCAGCCGGGGGCGATCGGGGTGAACCAGGCGTTCGGCACCGCGTTGGCGATGGGGGCCGTCTCGGGCTTCTTCTTCAGCGGTTCGAGCTGCTTGGTGTTGTTCGGCAGGATGTCCTTGGAAGCCAGGACTTCCTGGGACTTGGCGCTGGTGAAGAGGGAGATCCACTCCTCGCCCAGGTCGGCCACCTGGGACTTGCTGGTGACCGCGAGGTCGCTGCCGCCGATGAAGGAGGGCAGTGTCTTGCCGTTCGGGCCCGGCATGGCGGCGACGCCGATCTTGTCCTTGAGCTTGGGGTTGCCCTTGCCGCTCTTGGCGTCGGTGACGACGCTCGCTTCCCAGCCGTTGCCGTAGATGAGTCCGGCCTTCTCGTTGGCCATGACGTTGGCGTGGTCGAGCTCGTCCTTGGTCACGTCGCCGTTGTTGTACTTCTTGACCAGGTCGGTGAAGTGCTTGATGCCCTTCTTCGCCGCGGGCGTGGAGAGCGCGGCCTTCCATTCCTTGGCGTTCTCGTCGTACGTGGCGATCTCGCCGCCGTACGCGGTGACGTACGACATGGCGGCGTACCAGTAGCGGCCGGGCAGATAGAGCGACGAGAAGCGTTTGTCCTTGGCGCCGTACTCGGCCTGGACCTTGTCCATCGCCTTGAGCAACTCGGCCTCGGTGGAGGGGAGTTCGTCGCTGCCGGTGCCCTTCTTGAGCATGTCCTTGTTGTAGACGGCGACGCGGGCGCCGGCGTAGTAGGGCACGCAGTACTGCTTGCCCTCGAAGGTGCAGGTGTCCTTGAGGCCCTGGATCCAGGTGTCGGAGTTGTCGTACTTCTTGGGGTCGATCTCGGCGAGCGCCCCGTTGAGGATGTACTGCTGGGTCTCGGTGTTGCCGAGCTCCACGACGTCGGGGAACTTGTCGCCGCCGAGCGCGGTGTCCAGCTTCTTGGCCTTGTCGGCCCACTGCTGGTACTGCACCTTGACGGTGACCTTGGGGTATTTCTTCTTGAACTGGGCGTTGACGTCCTTGACCAGCTCCGGCCAGCTGGTCTGGGCGTCCACCATCAGCCAGACCGTGAGTGTGTCGTCGCGGTCCTTCGGGTCCTTGGCGGAGTTGTCGCTCCCCCCACCCCCGCACGCCGTGACCATCGCCATCGCGGCGGCGACTCCGACGGCCGCTATGAGCTTGCGCTTCATGTCACCCCTCCTCGACCTGGCCACTAATGGTCTGGACCAGTACGGGGAGCTTGGCCTAGACCTTTAGGGCTGTCAAGGGAACCGTGACGGGGTCGCCCGGATCCGTTATCCGAACGACATCTCCCCGCAGAGGCGGCAGTTGGGCCTCCTGAACGGAGTAGGAACGCATCCGGAAGGAGCCTCGGCCGCGGTGGACTAGACCAGACTGGGGTCGCTCGGTGTATAAGAGACAGAGACCGAAGGAGCCGGTGACGGCAGCGACGCAAGAGCCGGGAAGGCGGAGCATGGGCACCGAAGCGGGCAGCACGGCCACCGAGACGGACGCCACCTCGACCGCCTCGCCCGACTCGCCGAGCACCGGCCGCACCGCGCGCGTGCCCAAGTACTACCGCCTGAAGAAGCACCTCCTCGACATGACGGAGACGCTGCCGCCGGGCACCCCGGTGCCGCCGGAGCGGACCCTCGCCGCCGAGTTCGACACCTCACGGACCACCGTGCGCCAGGCCCTCCAGGAGCTGGTCGTGGAGGGGCGCCTGGAGCGGATCCAGGGCAAGGGCACCTTCGTGGCCAAGCCCAAGGTCTCGCAGGCGCTCCAGCTCACCTCGTACACCGAGGACATGCGCGCCCAGGGCCTCGAGCCCACCTCGCAGCTGCTCGACATCGGGTACATCACCGCCGACGACCGGCTCGCCGGGCTCCTGGACATCGCGACCGGCGGCCGGGTGCTGCGGATCGAGCGGCTCCGGCTCGCCAGCGGGGAGCCGATGGCGATCGAGACCACGCATCTGTCCGCCAAGCGATTCCCGGCGCTGCGCCGCAGCCTGGTCAAGTACAGCTCGCTCTACACCGCACTCGCCGAGGTGTACGACGTCCGGCTCGCCGAGGCCGAGGAGACCATCGAGACATCCCTGGCCACGCCCCGGGAGGCGGGCCTGCTCGGCACCGACGTCGGCCTGCCGATGCTGATGCTCTCCCGGCACTCGCTGGACGCCGAGGGCGAGCCGGTGGAGTGGGTGCGGTCGGTGTACCGGGGCGACCGGTACAAGTTCGTGGCGCGGTTGCAGCGGCCCGAGGGCTGACGCTCCCTCAGTTGCCCTTGCTGTTTCCGTTATGCGGACAGGGGTTCCGTAGCCCGAGACTCTCGCTTAGATTTCCGGCCATTACATGTCGGATACGCGGAGCCCACGGGCCTGCGAGGGGATCGGAGCCGCCGCATGCCAGATGCGCCCGAAGTGAGCAGACCGGCGATCACGCCGGTTCGCGTGATCATCGCCTTCTGCCTGGTGGCGCCATTCGTGGCGATGCTCTGGGTGAGTTCGTACGCGAAGGCCGAGCCGGTGTTCATCGGCATCCCCTTCTTCTACTGGTACCAGATGCTGTGGGTCGTCATCTCCACGACGCTCACGATCATCGCGTACCAGCTGTGGCAGCGTGACCAGCGCGCCCGTAAGGCCGCGGCGGCCGAGGCACGGCAGGACCGAGTGGTACGGCAGGGCCGGGGGGACACAGACCGATGACCGAACTCGCAGCGGGAGGCGGCGGCGTGAACGTCGTCGCGCTCGCCGTCTTCGTCTTCTTCTTCGTCCTCGTCACGGTCATGGGCTTCATGGCCGCGCGCTGGCGCAAGGCCGAGAACGACCAGAGCCTGGACGAATGGGGCCTGGGCGGCCGGTCGTTCGGCACCTGGGTCACCTGGTTCCTGCTCGGCGGCGACCTGTACACCGCGTACACCTTCGTCGCCGTACCGGCAGCGATCTACGCGGCGGGCGCGGCCGGCTTCTTCGCGGTGCCGTACACGATCCTCGTCTACCCGCTGATCTTCACCTTCCTGCCCCGCCTGTGGTCCGTCTCGCACAAGCACGGATACGTGACGACCTCGGACTTCGTGCGCGGTCGGTTCGGCTCCAAGGGGCTCTCGCTCGCCGTCGCGGGCACCGGCATCCTCGCCACGATGCCGTACATCGCGCTCCAACTCGTCGGCATCCAGGCCGTCCTGGACGTCCTGGGCATCGGCGGCGGTGACGACACCAACTGGTTCATCAAGGACCTGCCGCTCCTGATCGCCTTCGCGGTGCTCGCCGCGTACACCTACTCCTCGGGGCTGCGCGCACCCGCGCTGATCGCGTTCGTCAAGGATGGCCTGATCTATCTGGTCATCGCCGTCGCGATCATCTACATCCCGATCAAGTTGGGCGGCTTCGACGACATCTTCGCCGCGGCGAGCGACAAGTTCAGCAAGTCGGGCAGCGGCGGGCTGATTCCCCCGGAGGGCAGTCATTGGGGCTACGCCACCCTGGCGTTCGGCTCGGCGCTCGCCCTGTTCATGTACCCGCACTCGATCACGGCGACGCTCTCATCGAGCAGCCGCAACGTGATCCGCCGCAACACCACGATTCTTCCGCTGTACTCGGTGATGCTGGGCCTGCTCGCGCTGCTCGGCTTCATGGCGATCGCGGCCGGAATCTCCGTCGAGAACGGCCAGTTGGCGATCCCGCAGCTGTTCGAGAACATGTTCCCGGACTGGTTCACGGGTGTGGCCTTCGCGGCGATCGGCATCGGCGCCCTGGTGCCTGCCGCGATCATGTCCATCGCGGCGGCCAACCTGTTCACGCGGAACATCTACAAGGACTTCCTCAAGCCGGACGCGACACCGGAGCAGGAGACCAAGGTCTCCAAGCTGGTCTCGCTCCTGGTGAAGGTGGGCGCGCTCGCCTTCGTCCTGACGATGGACAAGACCGTCGCGATCAACTTCCAGCTCCTGGGCGGCATCTGGATCCTGCAGACCTTCCCGGCCCTGGTCGGCGGCCTGTTCACCCGCTGGTTCCACCGCTGGGCGCTGCTCGGCGGCTGGGCGGTCGGCATGCTGTACGGCACGATCGCGGCGTACAACGTCGCCTCGCCGACGCAGAAGCACTTCGGCGGCTCCTCCGCCGCGATCCCCGGCATCGGCGAGATCGGCTACATCGGCCTGACCGCGTTCGTCCTGAACGCGGTGGTGGTGGTGGTCCTCACCTTCGTCCTGAAGGCCGTCAAGGCCCCCGAGGGCGTCGACGAGACGAAGCCGGAGGACTACACGGCCGACCGGGGCGACAAGGGCGTGGCGACCGAGCTGCCGAAGGTGGGTGTGGGGCACTAGGTCCTGCCGTACGCCAGGGCACCAGGACCTGCCGTGCACCGCAGCGTAAGTGACGGGCCGTCGGGAAATCCGGCGGCCCGTCGCCGTTGCCGCTGCCGGGCCGGGCCGCTTCCGGGCCGCTGCACGGCCGGGCTTCCGGTAAGGCGCCGACACAAGATGTGGGGGTGTCACCGGACGTCACCACAAGATGTATGCTCTACCTCGCTGTCACCGCAGGGGAATCCGGTGCGAATCCGGAACTGTCCCGCAACGGTATGTGTGTACGTAATTGCGCGTGCCCGCGAGTCCGATGACCTGCCGCAGCGCGCCCGTGCCGACCGGCCGGGTGCCGATGACGTCCGGGCCTCGCGGAATGGGCCGGTGGACGCGGAACGCCGCCTGCCCGGCCGCGTACAACCGTGACTGCCGCCCCCGCAAGGCCCCGAGCCGAGCGAGGGAGTGCTCCACGTGACCATCGCGCCAGCGGATCCCGTCTCACGACAGGCCGACCGGGCCTCTGAGAACCGGGCCGCCGAGGACCAGCCGGGAACCGCGTTGCTGCGGACCCTGACCGACCTCACCGCCGACCTCCCCGACACCGACCCCGGCCGGGTCGCCGCCGCCGCGCTGCGCGGCCGCCATGCCGGGTCGGACGAGGCCGAACTGCGCGACCTGGCCACCGAGGCGGCCGCGGGCCTGATCTCCGAGGACCCCGCGTACTCGCGGCTCGCCGCCCGGCTGCTGACCCGCTCCATCGCCGACGAGGCCGCGTCCCAGGGGGTCACCAGCTTCTCCGGCTCGGTCGCCGTCGGCCACCGCCAGGGCCTGATCGCCGACCGCACCGCCGAGTTCGTACGCCTGCACAGTGCCCGGCTCGACGACCTGATCGACCCCGCCGCCGACGACCGCTTCGGCTACTTCGGCCTGCGCACCCTGCACAGCCGCTATCTGCTTCGCCACCCGCACACCCGTAAGGTCATCGAGACCCCGCAGCACTTCCTGCTCCGCGTGGCCGCCGGGCTCGCCGCCGATGACAGCGGCCGGTCCGCCGACAGCACAGCTGAGGTCGCGGATCTGTACGGTCTGATGAGCCGCCTCGACTACCTGCCGTCCTCGCCGACGCTGTTCAACTCCGGTACCCGGCATCCGCAGATGTCCAGCTGCTACCTGCTCGACTCGCCGCTCGATGAGCTCGATTCCATTTACGACCGGTACCACCAAGTGGCCCGGCTCTCCAAGCACGCCGGTGGCATCGGACTCTCGTACTCCCGGATCCGGTCCCGGGGTTCGCTGATCCGCGGCACCAACGGGCACTCCAACGGCATCGTGCCGTTCTTGAAGACCCTCGACGCGTCGGTGGCGGCGGTCAATCAGGGCGGGCGGCGCAAGGGCGCGGCCGCCGTCTACCTGGAGACCTGGCACTCCGACATCGAGGAGTTCCTGGAGCTCCGGGACAACACCGGTGAGGACGCCCGGCGTACCCACAATCTGAACCTCGCGCACTGGATCCCGGACGAGTTCATGCGCCGCGTCGCCGCCGACCAGCACTGGTCGCTGTTCTCGCCCTCCGATGTGCCCGAACTCGTCGACCTGTGGGGCAAGGAGTTCGACGCCGCCTACCAGCGGGCCGAGGCCAAGGGGCTCGCCCGCAAGACCATCCCGGCCCGCGACCTGTACGGCCGGATGATGCGCACCCTCGCGCAGACCGGCAACGGCTGGATGACGTTCAAGGACGCCGCCAACCGCACCGCCAACCAGACCGCCGAGCCCGGCCACACGGTGCACTCGTCCAACCTCTGCACCGAGATCCTGGAGGTCACGGACGACGGCGAGACCGCGGTCTGCAATCTGGGGTCGGTCAATCTCGGTGCCTTCGTCGACGCGGAGGCCGCAGAGATCCACTGGGAGCGACTCGACGCCGCCGTACGCACCGCCGTGACGTTCCTCGACCGGGTCGTGGACATCAACTTCTACCCGACCGAGCAGGCCGGGCGCTCCAACTCCCGCTGGCGGCCGGTCGGTCTGGGCGCCATGGGCCTGCAGGACGTCTTCTTCAAGCTGCGGCTGCCCTTCGACTCTCCCGAGGCACGTGCGTTGTCGACCCGTATCGCGGAGCGCATCATGCTCGCCGCGTACGAGGCGTCCACCGAACTCGCCGAGCGCAACGGCCCGTTGCCCGCCTGGGAGAAGACCCGTACGGCCCGCGGCGTGCTGCACCCGGATCACTACGGTGTAGCGCCGCACTGGCCCGAGCGGTGGGCGGCGCTGCGGGAGCGGATCGCCGCGCACGGCATGCGTAACTCGCTGCTTCTCGCCATCGCGCCCACGGCCACCATCGCGTCCATCGCGGGCGCGTACGAATGCATCGAGCCGCAGGTCTCCAACCTCTTCAAGCGCGAGACGCTCAGCGGCGAGTTCCTCCAGGTCAACGCGTACCTGGTGGAGGAGCTCAAGCGGCTCGGCATGTGGGACGCGCGCACCCGCGAGGCGCTGCGCGAGGCCAATGGCTCGGTGCAGGGCCTGAGTTGGATCCCGGAGGAGGTCCGCGCGCTGTACCGCACGGCGTGGGAGATCCCGCAGCGCGGGCTCATCGACATGGCGGCGGCCCGCACCCCGTATCTGGACCAGGCGCAGTCCCTGAACCTGTTCCTGGAGACGCCCACCATCGGCAAGCTCTCGTCGATGTACGCGTACGCCTGGAAGCAGGGCCTGAAGACGACGTACTACCTGCGCTCGCGCCCGGCGACGCGCATCGCCCGTGCCGCCGGTTCCGGCTCAGGCTCCGGTACCGGTTCCGGCGCCACCGCCCCCGTACCGCCGCAGGCCGCGCCCGAAGAGGCCGTCGCCTGCTCCCTGGAAAACCCCGAGTCCTGCGAGGCCTGCCAGTAACCATGAGTGACACCACGACGAAGACTGTGACTTCCAAGACTGTGACTTCCAAAAACTTGCTCGACCCGGGCTTCGAGCTGACGCTGCGCCCCATGCGCTACCCGGACTTCTACGAGCGTTACCGGGACGCCATCAAGAACACCTGGACCGTCGAGGAGGTCGACCTCCACTCGGACGTCGCCGACCTCGCCAAGCTGTCGCCGAACGAGCAGCACCTCATCGGGCGCCTGGTCGCCTTCTTCGCGACCGGTGACTCGATCGTCGCGAACAACCTGGTCCTGACGCTGTACAAGCACATCAACTCCCCCGAGGCGCGGCTCTACTTGAGCCGTCAGCTCTTCGAGGAGGCCGTGCACGTGCAGTTCTATCTGACGCTGCTCGACACCTATCTGCCCGACCCGGAGGACCGCGCCGCCGCCTTCGCGGCCGTCGAGAACATTCCGTCGATCCGCGAGAAGGCCGAGTTCTGCTTCAAGTGGATGGATTCGGTCGAGGAGATCGACCGGCTCGAATCACAGGCGGACCGGCGGCGCTTCCTGCTGAATCTGATCTGCTTCGCCGCGTGCATCGAGGGCCTGTTCTTCTACGGGGCCTTCGCGTACGTCTACTGGTTCCGCTCCCGCGGCCTGCTGCACGGCCTGGCCACCGGAACGAACTGGGTGTTCCGCGACGAGACGATGCACATGAGCTTCGCCTTCGACGTCGTCGACACCGTGCGCAAGGAGGAGCCGGAGCTCTTCGACGACGCGCTCGAGCAGCAGGTCACCGACATGCTCAAGGAGGCCGTCGAGGCCGAGCTGCAGTTCGCCCGTGACCTGTGCGGCGACGGGCTGCCCGGCATGAACACCGAGTCGATGCGGCAGTACCTGGAGTGCGTCGCCGACCAGCGGCTGCAGCGGCTCGGGTTCGCGCCGGTGTACGGCTCCGAGAACCCGTTCTCCTTCATGGAGCTGCAGGGCGTGCAGGAGCTGACGAACTTCTTCGAGCGGCGGCCGTCGGCGTACCAGGTGGCGGTGGAGGGCTCGGTGTCGTTCGACGACGAGTTCTGACGTCGAGTCCTGACGTCGAGTTCTGAGCCCTCCCTCCCCGGAATCGGCTCAGTCGTTCTCGACGATCGGGTAGCGCGGGGTGCCCTCTGCCATCTGGCGGAGGGCGTCCTTGCGCTCCCGCTTGGAGAGCCGGTCGATGTACAGGTAGCCGTACAGGTGGTCCGTCTCGTGCTGAAGGCAGCGCGCGAAGTAGCCGGTGCCGCGGACCTTGATCGGGTTGCCCTTCTCGTCCTGCCCGTTGACCACCGCGTAGTCGGGGCGGGCGAGCGGGGCGTACGCCGTCGGGACGGACAGGCAGCCCTCGCCGGAGTCGTCGAGGCGGCGCTGCTCGGCGGGGAGCTCCTCGAGCACCGGGTTGCAGACCACGCCGACGTGCCGGACGCCCTGGTCGTCCAGGCAGTCGTAGACGAAGACCTTCAGGTCGACGCCGATCTGGTTGGCGGCCAGGCCCACGCCCTCGGCGGTGCGCTGACTGGCGAACATGTCGTCCACCAGCGCGGCCAGCTCGTCGCCGAACTCCGTGACGTCCTTGCACTCCTTGTGCAGGACCGGGTTGCCGACGACGGTGACCGGCCGGGAAGTGCCGCGCTCGCGGTACGCCGTCTCACGCGCCTCACAGTCCTCGGTGTCGATGACGAAACCCTCGTCATCGACCGGCAGTACCGCCGAAAGCTCCGCTGCCTGCTGCTCAGTGTCCTGCTGCGCCATGTCCGCCGTATGCCTTCCTCAACATGCAAGTGTTGGCGTACAGCCTACGGGGCAGCGCTGACAGGCCGCCCGGCCCGGTGAAAGGCCGCCGGGCCCGGGAACCGGCTCAGCACACCTCTTCGAGATCCCGCCAGTCCCGCGAGTCCGGACTATCGGCCACCCACCCATCGAGCAGCCCCCGCACAAGCCCCGCGGGCGCGGCGATCCCGCACTCCCGCTCCGGCACCCACAGCGCACCCGGGCTCCGGTGCCCGAGCGGCCCGGGGTGGCCCGGCTCACTGTGATCGTGCGGGTCGAGGTGTTCGCCGTCGCCCTCGTCGCTGGGCATCCGGCTCTCGGAGCACATCCGGCAGAGCAGCCGTACGGACGACGACCAGTCCTCGGCGGCGAAGCCCGCGTCCGCGGCCAGCTGCTCCAGGGCGTCCCGGTCGTCCTCGGTCGCGGCTTCCAGGAGCACCACCCAGGTCGGCACCGGCGAGGGCGCCCAGAGCTCGATCTCGTCGAAGACGGGGTACGACTGGCCGTCCGCCGTGGTCCGTTCGCCGTGCGGCACGCCGTCGTGCAGCACGACCTCGCCCCAGCGGCGCCCGGAGGACGGCAGCGGGATGGACAGGAGCTCGATCCGGGCCGGGTCGAGCCGGCGGCCCCACACCACCTCGGCCTCGCCTTCCGGCGAAAGGCGTACCGCGGCGCTGCCGAGCTCCATGCCGAGCGGCGGCTCCGTGGCGGCCGCGGTGCCGCCCGGCACCCGCAGGCCGTACGCCTGCCAGGCGCGGCGGGCGAGCGGCCAGTCCTGCAGGGCGGTGGCCGCGATGCCGACGTTCCACCAGTCCGGGGCGCCCGTCTCGCGGTCGAGCAGGGCGACGGCGCGCAGGCCCGCGGCGCGCGCCTGCTCCCAGTCGTGCCGGAATTTGTGCAGGAGCGCGAGGTTGAACCAGGACTCGGACAGCCAGGGTTCGAGGTCGGCCGCGCGTGTCAGGAGCGCGCCCGCGTCCTCGTACCGGCCGTCTCCGATGAGCGTGAACGCCCGGTCGGTCGCCTGCCGCCATGAGGCGGAGGGCCGGTGCCGTCCCTTGCCGAAGATCCTCACGATTCCCGCCTGCGATCCCAAACTGTGCGACCGGCCAAATTCCGTCGTGGTGCGTCGTTCGTACGTCTTACTTCGCATCCAACCATGCCTGGTTGGACGCCCGCTCATTACCCATGGGTTACCCAAGCGGGACAAGGGGGACGCCCCAGTTCCTGCCCGGTTTCGGTCACGGTCCGACCGTGGCGAGCCCGCCTCGGGACAGGACCCGGGCGAGCGCCTCGACGACCTCGGGCTGGTAGTCGTGCCCGGTGCCGAGGCGGAGCCGCTCCAGGGCGGTGAGCGGCCCGCCCGGGCCTTCTCCCCGCGCCATCTCGTCGTATGCGTTCGCGGTACGCACAATGCGCGCCGGAAGCGGCTGGTCACGGTACGGATCGGCCTGCCGCTCCACGACCACGGCGACGTCCGGCGGCACCCCGGTCTGCCGCACCACGGCGCCGCCGAGCAGGGCGATCCGCCGCTGCTCGGCGGCGGGCAGCGTGGCGGTGGCGCCCGCGGGCACCGGGTCCACGAGGGAGAGCTGCCCGATGTCGTGCATCAGCGCGGCGTACTCCAGAACGTCCAGGTCGGGCTCGGCCAGGCCCAGGTCACGGCCGACGGCGCGGCTGAGCGCGGCGACCCGGCGGGCGTGACCGGGCGGCGTGTACCCGGCGATCTCGGTGGCCCGGGCCAGCGAGGTGATGGTCTGCCGGTAGGTCGTCCGCACGGTCCCGTACCGCCGGAAGGACAGCTGCGTGAGCAGCAGCGGCAGCGAGAAGACCGGCAGCGCCCACAGCCCGGCCACGGCCACCGCGAGCGCCATCACGGCCCCGGTCGCGCCGACGGCGGAGCCGATGCCGCGCATGGCCCGCAGCTCGTCGCGGAGCAGCGGCCCGAACGGCCAGCCGGTGCGGGCCCGCACCGTGGCGGCGGCGAGCACGGCGTCGCAGAGCGCGGTGAGGGCGAGCACGATGACGAGCCACAGCGCGTAGTACGGGCCGTGGCCCACCCATTCGCCCAACGTGCCGGAGTTGTACAGGGGTTGGAAGCAGACGGCGGCGAATCCGACGGTCAGGGCCCGGCGGGCCGGGGCATCGAGCCCGGGCGCCCGGCCGAGCGCGACGTGGGGCACCGAACCGACCAGGATCCCGGCGACGGTGACGGCGACGACCTGGAGCACGCCGTGGTGGGTCGCGTGCCCGGCGTTCTCACCGAGCAGCGCGTACGCGAGCGCCCCGGCGGCGGCAAGCGGCGCGGGCTCGCGCTCCCCGCTTCCCGCGGAGCCGCGGGCACCCCAACGGGCGAGCTCTCCGAGGGCGATGAGCAGCCCGAAGGCCAAGGCGACGGAACGCTCCGCCAGGCCGTACCAGAGGGTGTGGCCGAGAGCCGCGGCGACGAGGAGTCCGGCGCTGCCGTGGATCACGAAGAGGGTTGCTGTGCCTGACCTACGCGTCATGAGCTGCGCCCGTCACCAAATCAAGCCCGTCCGGCGATGGAGGACGAGCCCGCAGGGCGATCTTCGGCGCCCGAGCCGACGGTCGGTGATGAGGGAGCAGCCGCCGGAGGCGTGACGTTTCCGCGAACCTCCGCCACCGGCACCCCCTCGTCCGCCGTAACCGCCGGATGCCACCCTTGGCGGTCAAGCGCCCGGACGAGCGCCCGCACCATCTGCGGATCGAACTGCCGCCCCGCACACTTCTTCAGCTCCGCGAGCGCCACCTCGACCGGCCGGGCGCGGCGGTACGAGCGGGTCGAGGTCATCGCGTCGAAGGCGTCGGCGACCGCGACGACGCGGGCGAACTCGGGGATCTGCCGCCCCGCGAGCCCGTACGGATAGCCGCTGCCGTCGAGCCGCTCGTGGTGGTGCAGGATCGCGGATCTGGCCTCGCCGAGGAAGCCGATGCCGCGCACCATCTCGTGGCCGTACTCGGGGTGCAGCTCGATGACCCGGCGTTCCTCGGGGGTGAGCGGCCCGTCCTTGCGCAGCAGCCTGGTGGGGACGCCGAGTTTGCCGACGTCGTGCAGGATCCCGGCGAACCGGAGTACCTCCACGCGCTCGTCCGGCATGCCCAGTTCGCGGGCGATGAGCACGGACGCCTTACCGACGCGTTCGCTGTGGCCGCGGGTGTACTCGTCCTTGATGTCGACGGCCTGGACGAGGGCGCGGATGGTGGCCTGGTGGGCGGCGCGCTCCCGGTGGTACTGGGCGAAGACCCAGCACGAGATGTACATCGGAAGGAGCACGAGGAGCGCCGCGAACGGCCCGTACGGGCTGCGCCACAGGACGGCCATCATGAGCCCGGCGAGCCCGTGCACCAGGGTCGGCGCGAGCGAGCGAAGGAGCAGGCCGCGCCAGGCGGTCCGTACCGGCACCCGTTCGGCGGCGACGAGTATGCAGCCGTCGAGCACCGCGAGCGTCAGGCAGAAGACGAGTATCGCGGCCCCGGCGGGCACCAGGGCGTACGGAAAGTCCGGCACCGGCGGCGTGCCCGCGCGCAGCAACTCGCGGCCGCCGAACCGGTGATGGACGGTGGCCGCGACCCAGCAGGCCACCGCGAGCTGGGCGGCCCGCCACACGCGGCGTGGCGCGACCGGCCGCCGCTCCACGCGGGCGAGCGCGGCCCCGGGCACGGCCACGAGCGCGGCGGCCGCGGGCGGCAGCAGGAACACCCCGGCGAGCAGCACCGGGAAGAAGGTGACCATGCCGCGCGGGGCTTTGGCGCCGAGGTAGCGGCAGCGGGTGAGCTGCTCGCACCCGGCGTAGAGCACGGCGAGCAGGGCGACCGCCGCCCAGGGCGTGGGCGGGTCGGACCGGGTGAACGCGGGCAGCGCACAGGCAGCGGCGCCGAGCGTGACACCGGCGATACAGCCGACGGCCCACGGGGGAACCGACCGCATGGACCTCTCCTCCCCCGGATTCCGACGCTCTGTTGTCCTGCGCAGCCGTTCGTGTGGCCGTACAGGCTCCGGACAATAGAGCGGCCGTCCGGGGCGGGTGAGGGGATCGGCGGATTCGGTGGCCTCCGCGGGCGCGGATTAGCACCTTCGGGTGAAGTTAGCTTTCCTTGCCGGAAGCCGGGACGTCCGCGGGTGCGGCGGTGACGTCGTGATCGGGAACGGCCTGACCGGAGCGGATCAGGTCGATCCGGCCCATCACCTTGGACCGCAGGTCCGCCGGCACGTCATCGTGCCCGCAGCACCGCTTGACCAGCTTCTTGACCGCCTGCTCGAGTCCGTACTTCTCCAGGCAGGGAGAGCACTCCTCGAAGTGGTGCTCGAACTTGGTGCAGTCGCTGTCGGGCATCTCGTGGTCAAGGAACTCATAGAGATGGTCCAGGACCTCTGAGCAGTCCGTCTCGTGCGGCTCTCCGCAGCTCATGAGCCCGAGCCTTTCGCTTCGTTCGTCGACGACTCTCCGGCGCCCGCAGGAACCAGCCCACGGTCACGGGCGTAATCCTCGAGCATGCCGCGCAGTTGACGGCGGCCCCGGTGGAGACGGGACATCACCGTACCGATCGGTGTTCCCATGATGTCCGCGATCTCCTTGTACGCAAAGCCCTCGACATCGGCCAGATAGACGGCGATGCGGAACTCCTCGGGGATCGCCTGAAGGGCTGCCTTCACGTCCGAGTCCGGCAGGTGGTCGAGCGCCTGCGACTCGGCGGAGCGCAGACCGGTCGACATGTGCGACTCGGCGCGCGCCAGCTGCCAGTCCTCGATCTCGTCGGCCGCACTGCGCTGAGGCTCGCGCTGCTTCTTGCGGTACGAGTTGATGAAGGTGTTGGTGAGGATGCGGTACAGCCACGCCTTGAGGTTGGTGCCCTCGCGGAACTGGTGGAAGGACGCGTACGCCTTGGCATACGTCTCCTGCACCAGGTCCTCCGCGTCCGCCGGATTGCGGGTCATCCGCAGGGCGGCCGAATACATCTGGTCCAGGTATTCAAGGGCGTCGCGCTCAAAACGGGCATTGCGCTCGGCAGCCGACTCCTGTGCCGACTGCGTGTGGTCATCCGCGCGGCCCTCGTCGGTCCCAGTGACCGGACCCACCTCCTCCAGCGACGTACGGGATCCGAGACCGGATCCGTTCGAATCGGAGGATAGTCGAGTGGTCGGGGCGCCCGCCGCCCGAATAGGCGCCGTCTTCGCCGCGACCAGCACAGACCACTCGTCAGCGGCACTGACAGCGGCGCTGGGGCGATTCGGGCAGATCGTCGAACCCATGGGGCGGACTCCCTCTCACTGGCATGCTTGCGGACGTCGTCTGTTTGTTACCGATATCCACAACAGCCGTCCCGTACTCAGCATTCCCGGGCCTGGCGCGCCCCGGAGCTAGAGCTTCCGGACCCAGTCCGTGACCTCGCGGACGATCAGGTCGACGGCCTCGTCCTGCCCGATGTCCGCGCGCTTCGGTACGGCGAAGCCATGATCGCCGTACGGAATCTCAACCAGCTCGTACGCCCCTTCGGGGAACTCCGCGGGCTTGCCGAACGGGTCGTTGCCGCCCTGGACGACGAGCGTGGGCACCCCGGCGTCGACCGCGCCGAGCAGTTCGTCGGCGCGGGACTTCTCCGGCTTGCCCGGCGGGTGCAGCGGGAAGCTGAGGGCGAGCACGGCGTGGGCGCCGAGTCCCGTGGCGGTGCGGCAGGCGACGCGGGCCCCGGCGCTGCGGCCGCCGGAGATCACCGGGAGCCCCGGCCGCTCCAGAGCGGGCCAGAGGGCGCGCCATCCGGTGTCGAGCGTCTTCGGGGCGGGGGCCACCTTCTTTCCGGCCACCCGCCAGGGCTGCTCTACGCGGGCGACGGTCACGCCGTGCTGCGGCAGCTCGGCGGCGAGGGCCCGCAGGTCACGGGCCTCGATGCCGCCGCCCGCGCCGTGGCTGACGGCGAGCACGAGGCGGGGCCGGGCCGCCGGATGCCAGGTGATGCGGGCGTCACCGGCGGGGGTTTCTACGGTTTCGGTTTCCGTCTGGCTCTGTGTCTGGCTCACAGCCCCATCCTGCCGCCGCTACAGAAGAAGGTCCGCTCAGAACAACGTCCCCTCCTCCGGCCCCTCCAGCTCCTTCAGGAGCTCCGGGCCGTTGTTCTGTACGTTGCTCACCGCCGTCGACACCGGGTACGCCCGCATGAGCCCCTCCGGCGGCGGGGCGAGCAGCGGGCGCAGCTCTGCCACGTCCGTGCGCCGCGGGTCCAGCCACGCGTCCCAGCGGTCCGGCGTGAGCATCAACGGCATCCGCGGGTGGATGTCCGCGAGCGACTGCGGGCCCTCGGCCGGGGCCACCCCGAGCGGCCCGGTCTCCGCCTCCGTCGTGATCACGGAGCAGGTCACCCACCAGGACCGCGGGTGGTCGTCCGGCAGCGTCCGGTCCCGCCAGAACTCGAAGAGCCCGGCCATCGCGAAGACCGAGCCGTCGGCCGGGGTCACGAAGTACGGCTGCTTGCGCGGCCGCTTCTTCTTGCCCTCGACCTCCAGGTCCCGCTCGGCCACCCCGGTGACCCACTCGTAATAGCCGTCCGCGGGCAGGATGCACCGCCGGGTGGCGAAGGCCCTGCGGTAGGACGGCTTCTCGTGCACCGTCTCGGCGCGCGCGTTGATCATCCGGGCGCCGCCCTCGGGTGACTTCGCCCACGACGGCACCAGGCCCCAGGTGAGCTTCCGCAGCTGGCGAACCGGACGCGGGTCGTCGGCGTCTTTCAAGGCGCGGTCGAGTACCGCGTAGACCTCTTTGGTCGGGGCGACGTTGTAGTCGGGTTCCAGGGCCTCCTCGGGCTCCCACTTCTCGACCTCGAAGATTCCGGCGAGGTCCTCGGGCCTACGACTCGCTGCATACCGTCCGCACATACGTGTCACACTGCCAGGCCCACCCGTCACCCGACCACCACCCCTCTCAGGGAGTGCCTTCCGAGCATGCACACCACAGCAGCCACAGCCACGGCCGACCTCTGGGACCGCATCTTCGGCAGTCAGCCGGCCCCGGACCTGTGGCTGGTGATCGCCACGGCGGCGGCCGCCCTCGCCGCCGTGGTCCCGCGCGTCGTCTGGCGGCTCTCCCGGAACGCGATCACCATCGCCCACGAGGGCGGTCACGGCCTCATCGCCCTGCTCACCGGCCGCAAGCTCGAGGGCATCCGGCTGCACAGCGACACCTCGGGCCTCACCGTCAGCCGCGGCAAGCCCACCGGCCTCGGCATGATCCTGACCGCAGCGGCCGGATACACCGCGCCGCCACTGCTCGGCCTCGGCGGCGCCTGGCTGCTCGCCGCGCACCACATCACCCTGCTGCTCTGGGCGGCCACGGCGCTGCTCGTCGCGCTGCTCGTGATGATCCGCAACGCCTATGGCGCGGTCAGCGTCGTCCTCACCGGCGGCCTCTTCGTACTCGTCTCCTGGCTGGCCGAGCCGCACGTACAGGCGGTGTTCGCGTACGTCGTGGTCTGGTTCCTGCTGCTCGGCGGGGTACGCCCGGCCTTCGAGCTGCAGTCGAAGCGGCGCCGCTCGGGGGCACAGGATTCGGACGCGGACCAGCTCTCCCAGCTCACCCATGTCCCGGCGGGCCTGTGGCTGTTCTTCTTCCACGCGGTGTCGCTGTGTTCCCTGATAGGCGGCGGCCGTTGGCTGCTCGGCCTCTGACCGGCCGCCTACCGTCAGGACCGGCCCCGCAACCAGCCATTAAAGTGTGGGCATGACCGAGAACCCCGCGCACACCGCCCTCTGGCCCGCCCCGCACGCGAGCGGAGCCGTCGACGCGACGGTCCATGTGCCCGGTTCGAAATCGGTCACCAACCGCGCCCTCGTGCTGGCCGCCCTCGCCGCCGAGCCCGGCTGGCTCCGCCGCCCGCTGCGCTCCCGCGACACCTTGCTCATGGCCGCCGCCCTGCGCTCCCTCGGCGTCGACATCGAGGAGGGCGTGGGCCCCGACGGCACCGGCGAGGCCTGGCGCGTCATCCCGTCCGGGCTGCACGGCCCGGCCACGGTCGACGTCGGCAACGCGGGCACGGTGATGCGCTTCCTGCCGCCGGTCGCCGCGCTCGCCGACGGCTCCGTACGGTTCGACGGCGACCCCAGGTCGTACGAGCGCCCGCTGCACGGCGTGATCGACGCACTGCGCACCCTCGGCGCCCGCATCGACGACGACGGCCGCGGCGCACTGCCGATGACGGTGCACGGCGGCGGCGCCCTGGAGGGCGGCCTGGTCGAGATCGACGCCTCCTCGTCCTCGCAGTTCGTGAGCGCGCTGCTGCTCTCCGGGCCGCGCTTCAACCAGGGCGTGGAGGTACGCCATGTCGGCGGCAGCCTGCCGTCCATGGCCCACATCCGGATGACCGTCGACATGCTGCGCGCGGTCGGCGCCCAGGTCGACGAGCCCGAGACCGGCGGCGAGCCGGACGTCTGGCGGGTCACGCCGGGCGCGCTGCTCGGCCGGGACCTGACGATCGAGCCGGACCTGTCCAACGCCCAGCCGTTCCTGGCCGCGGCCCTGGTCACCGGTGGCCGGGTCACGATCCCGGACTGGCCGGCGCACACCACCCAGCCCGGTGACCGGCTGCGCGAGATCTTCACCGAGATGGGCGGTTCCTGCGAGCTGACCGAGCAGGGCCTCACCTTCACCGGCTCGGGCCGCATCCACGGCATCGACGTGGACCTCGGCGAGGTCGGCGAGCTCACCCCGGTGATCGCCGCGGTCGCCGCGCTCGCCGACGGCCCGTCGACCCTGCGGGGCGTCGCCCACCTGCGCATGCACGAAACGGACCGTCTCGCCGCGCTCACCAAGGAGATCAACGAGCTCGGCGGCGACGTCACCGAGACCGCCGACGGCCTCACGATCCGCCCGCGCCGCCTGCACGGCGGGATCTTCCACACGTACGACGACCACCGGATGGCCACGGCCGGTTCGGTGATCGGCCTCGCCGTGGAAGGCGTCCAGATCGAGAACGTCGCCACGACCGCCAAGACCCTGCCGGACTTCCCCGACCTGTGGACCGCGATGCTGGGCAGCGGCGACCGTGCCGGGCAGGACCAGCGAGGACAGCAGGGACGGCAGGGGTAGGGCGACCGCCATGCGCCGCTACGGCAAGAATCCCGACGAGGACGACATCCGGGTCCGCCCCAACCCCAAGGGCAACCGGCCCCGCACCAACATCCGCCCCAAGCACGAGCAGGCCGCGGAGGGCATGGTCCTCACCGTCGACCGCGGCCGCCTCACCTGCCTCGTCGACGACCGGGTCATCATGGCGATGAAGGCCCGCGAACTGGGCCGCAAGGCCGCCGTGGTGGGCGACAAAGTGGCCATCGTCGGGGACCTGACCGGCAAGAAGGACACCCTGGCGCGGATCGTCCGGATCGAGAAGCGCTCGTCCGTGCTGCGGCGCACGGCCGATGACGACGACCCGTACGAGCGGGTGGTCGTCGCCAACGCCGACCAGCTGGCCATCGTCACCGCCCTCGCCGACCCCGAGCCGCGCCCGCGCCTGATCGACCGCTGCCTGGTCGCGGCGTACGACGCGGGCCTCGAGCCGCTGCTCGTCCTGACCAAGTCGGACCTGGCCCCGCCGGACAAGCTCCTCGAGGCGTACGGCGCGCTGGACTTCCCGTACGTCGTCACGAGCCGCGACGAGCTGGAGGACGGCACGGCCGCCGAGCGGGTGCGCGAGCTGCTCGACGGCCATGTCACCGCGTTCGTCGGCCACTCCGGGGTGGGCAAGACGACCCTGGTCAACGCCCTGGTCCCGCAGGACCGTCGACGTACGACCGGGGAGGTCAACATCGTCACGGGCCGCGGTCGGCACACCACCACGTCGGCCCTCGCGCTCCCCCTGACCGGCGCCGAGGGCTGGGTGATCGACACCCCGGGCGTACGCTCCTTCGGCCTGCACCACGTCGACCCGTCACGGGTCATCCACGCCTTCCCCGACCTCGAGCCGGGCACCGTGAACTGCCCACGCGCCTGCAGCCACGACGAGAAGGACTGCGCCCTGGACGCCTGGGTGGCCGAGGGCCATGCCGACCCGGCCCGGCTGTACTCGCTGCGCCGGCTGCTCGCCACGCGGGAGCGGCGCGAGGGCGACTGATATGGCCGGTGTTCACCCCGTTTTCCGGTAGCTGACTGCATAATCACAGCCAGCCGGAAGGCCGGGCCGGAGGACAGCAGGGCGGTCACCTAGGGCCTGGAGCGGTCGTCGGAGCGCGGGAGGCACACAACCATGGCGTGGCTGCTGATCATCGTCGCCGGACTCCTGGAGACCGGGTTCGCGGTCTCCCTCAAGTTCTCACACGGGTTCACCCGGCTCTGGCCCACGGTCTCCTTCTGCGTCTTCGCCCTCGGCAGTTTCGGCCTGCTGACCCTGGCCCTCAAGCGCCTCGAGGTGGGCCCGGCGTACGCGGTGTGGACGGGTATCGGCGCGGCGGGCACGGCGATCTACGGGATGGTCTTCCTCGGCGACATGGTCTCCACCCTGAAGCTGGTCTCCATCTCGCTGGTCATCGTGGGCGTCATCGGCCTGCAGCTGTCGGGCGCGGCGCACTGACCGGGCTCAGCGGGACTGGCTGAAAGAGCTCAACAGCCGCCGCACCCCGCCCTCCCCTGGTTCCGCGCAGACGCACGACAGCGCGAGCCGGAGCCCCACCTCGCAGGCGAGCCCCAGCGCCGCCACCTCCCCCGGCGGCGCTCCGGCCGGACCGAGCAGCGCCACCGCCCGGTCCCGGACGAGGGCGACGAGTTCGCCCGGGGACGGCAGCGGCCCGTCCGCCCGGCGCTGCGCCGGTACCAGCGACGTCGACGCCACCCCGGCGAGCGGCGGCATCGGTAACCGCTCGCTCCAGCACCCGGTGAGCAGCGCCCGCGCGAGCGCGTTCCCGCGAGCGTGCGCCACGGTCCACTCCGCGACGGCCGTGAGCCCGCCCGCCGCGAGCGCCCGGTCGACCCCGGCGAGATACGTATCGGTCTCCCGGCGCAGCAGCGACCGGGCAAGGCCGTCCTTGCTGCCGAACTCGTTGTAGAGGGTCTGCCGGGACACCCCGGCGGCCGCGGCGACGTCCACCATGCGCACCGCGGACCAGGGCCGGCGCCGCAGGGACGCGTAGGCCGCGTTCAATAAGGATTCCCGCGCTGCGGGCATCGTCGCCTCCCCGGCCGAGGGACTGATCGTGGGGGTCTTCGGGCCGTTCTTCGGGCGGTTCATGCGCAGCCTTGACTCGCTGGTACGCACTGTCAAGGGCCGTGGTCCGGGGTCAGGGCCCTGTGGTCCGGGGTCGGCGCGGTCGATACTGTTCGGTCATGCCCGACTATCACGATGACCTGCGCCTGGCCCACGTGCTGGCCGACGCCGCCGACCGCGCGACCATGGACCGGTTCCGGGCGCTCGACCTCAAGGTCGAGACCAAACCGGACATGACCCCGGTCAGCGAGGCCGACAAGGGTGCCGAGGAACTGATCCGCGGCCAGTTGCAGCGCGCCCGGCCGCGGGACGCGATCCTGGGCGAGGAGTACGGCATCGAGGGCACGGGCCCGCGGCGCTGGATCATCGACCCGATCGACGGCACCAAGAACTACGTGCGCGGGGTACCCGTCTGGGCGACCCTGATCTCCCTCATGGAGGCGGGCTCCGACGGGAACACGGGCTACCAGCCCGTCGTCGGCGTCGTCTCGGCGCCCGCGCTCGGCCGCCGCTGGTGGGCCGCGAAGGGCTCCGGCGCCTACACCGGGCGCAGCCTCTCCGCCGCGACCCGGCTACAGGTCTCCGCGGTCTCCCGGATCTCCGACGCCTCGTTCGCGTACTCCTCGCTGAGCGGCTGGGAGGAGCAGGGGCGGCTCGACGGCTTTCTCGACCTCACGCGCGCGTGCTGGCGCACCCGCGGATACGGCGACTTCTGGCCGTACATGATGGTCGCCGAGGGCTCGGTCGACATCTGCGCCGAGCCGGAGCTCTCGCTCTGGGACATGGCCGCGAACGCCATCATCGTGACGGAGGCGGGCGGCAGCTTCACCGGTCTCGACGGCACCCCGGGCCCGCACAGCGGCAACGCCGCGGCGTCCAACGGCCTGCTCCACGACGAGCTGCTCGGCTACCTGAACCAGCGCTACTGAAGGAGGGACGTCTTCCCGTCCCTCCTTCAGCGCAACTTCAGTACGGACAACTTCCCGACGTCATTACGGACGACTTCCCGACACGACGGCCCCGCCCTCTTGTTGGCGCCCCGCGGCGCTGCCACTCTGAGAGTCCGCCCACTTGTGAACTTGTGAATCGGTTCTCTTTGAAAACCGGATCACCTAGGAGGTGGCTCCAGCCCATGCTCGTCCGCGACGCCATGAGCACCATGGTCCTGACCATCGGCCCCGACCACACCCTCCGCCAGGCCGCCCGACTGATGTCCGCCCGCCACGTGGGCGCGGCCGTCGTGCTCGACCCCGACGACAGCGGACTCGGCATTCTGACCGAGCGCGACATCCTCAACTCCGTGGGCGCGGGCCAGGATCCGGACCAGGAGCGCGCGGGGAGTCACACCACGACCGACGTCGTCTACGCCGCCCCGTCCTGGACCCTGGAGGACGCCGCGGAGGCCATGACCCACGGCGGCTTCCGGCATCTGATCGTGCTCGACGACCAGGGCCCGGTCGGCGTGGTCTCGGTCCGCGACATCATCCGCTGCTGGGCCCCGACCCGCCGGCACGCGGCGACCGCCTGACCCCTCACATCCGGAGGGCCGGACCCCCAACGGGAGTCCGGCCCTCCGGTCCACGGCAAGCAGCCCCTCAGCCGCGCAGGGCCTGGACCGCGGCTTCCAGGCGCTTACCGAAGTCACCGTCCGCCTGACGGAAGTTGTTGATCGCACGCTCGGCGATGTCGTCACGGGAGACGCCCGCGATGTTCCCCGCCAGGTTGTCGATCAGACGCTGCTTCTCGTCCTCGGACATCAGCCGGTACAGGTTGCCCGCCTGCACGAAGTCGTCGTCCTCCGCGTGCACGGGAGCGGCGTGATTGCCGGTGCCCGCCGAGAAGTCGGGGGTCGGCTGCCACAGCGGCCGGTCCGTCTGGAACGGGCCGCCGAAGGAGTTCGGCTCGTAATTCTTCGCGCGGCCGTGGCGGCCGTCGTACATGACGCCGTCCCGGCCGTGGCTGCGCGCCTCGGTGGCGTGCGGCCGGTTCACCGGCAGGTGGTCGGCGTTGATGCCGACCCGGTAGCGGTGCGCGTCGCCGTACGCGAAGAGCCGCCCCTGGAGCATCTTGTCGGGCGACGGGCCGATGCCCGGCACGAAGTGGTGCGGGCTGAAGATGCTCTGCTCGACCTCGGCGAAGATGTTCTCCGGGTTGCGGTTGAGCTCCAGCTTGCCGATCTCGATCGGCGGGTAGTCCTCGTGCGGCCACACCTTGGTGAGGTCGAACGGGTTGAAGCGGTACGTCGCCGCCTCGGCCGCCGGCATGATCTGCACCTGCACGGTCCAGGTCGGGAACTCGCCGCGCTCGATCGACTCGCGCAGATCGCGCTGGTGCGAGTCGGGGTCCTTGCCCGCGAGGATCTCGGCCTCCTCGGCGGTCAGGTTCTTGATCCCCTGGTCGGTCTTGAAGTGGTACTTGACCCAGAAGACCTCGCCGGCCTCGTTGTTCCACTGGAACGTGTGGGAGCCGTACCCGTTCATGTGCCGGTACGAGGCGGGGATGCCCCGGTCACCGAAGAGCCAGGTCACCTGGTGCGTGGACTCGGGCGACAGGCCCCAGAAGTCCCATACGTTGTCGGCCTCCTGGGAGCCCGTGTACGGGTCGCGCTTCTGCGTGTGGATGAAGTCCGGGAACTTGATGGCGTCCTTGATGAAGAAGATCGGCGTGTTGTTCCCGACGAGGTCGTAATTGCCCTCCTCGGTGTAGAACTTCAGCGCCCAGCCGCGCGGGTCCCGCACCGCGTCCGCCGCACCCAGGTTCCCGGCCACGGTCGAGAAGCGCAGGAAGACCTCGGTCTCCTTGCCGATCTCGGAGAGGAACTTGGCCCGGGTGTACTTGGTCACGTCCGCGGTGACCGTGAACTTTCCGTACGCACCGGCGCCGCGCGCGTGCACGATGCGCTCCGGGATGCGCTCACGGTTGAAGTGGGCCAGCTTCTCCAGAAGCAGCTGGTCCTGGATGAGCATCGGGCCACCGACGCCCGCCGTCTCGCTGTTCTGGTTGTCGGCGACCGGAGCACCGGCCTCCGTGGTCAGCGGTCCCTGCGTCACGTGCGCCTCCTGCGTCAAACGAGTCCTGTCCCAGGCCGGGTCGATCGACACGGCCTAGCGCCGTACCCGATCCTACAATGGACAATGTCTAAGTCAAGCAAGCATCCAGGCCAAGGGCATATCCAGACCGAGGAAACATCCAGAGTCACACCCGTTCGGGACTTAGTTCCCTTGACTGTTAAGGTGGTCCTCATGAGTGACCTGTTGGAACGACTGCGCGGACGCGGCTGGCGCATGACCGCCCAGCGGCGTGTCGTGGCCGAGGTCCTCGACGGGGACCACGTTCATCTGACGGCCGACGAGGTGCATGCGCGTGCCTCCGAGCGGCTGCCCGAGATCTCCCGGGCCACCGTCTACAACACCCTGGGCGAGCTGGTCTCGCTCGGTGAGGTGCTCGAGGTCGCCACGGACCGCCGGGCCAAGCGGTACGACCCGAACGCGCACCGCCCGCACCACCACCTGGTCTGCGCCCAGTGCGGCGCCATCCGTGACGTGCACCCGGCCGGCGACCCGCTCGCCGACCTCCCGGCCGATGAGCGCTTCGGCTTCACGGTCTCGGACGTCGAGGTGACGTACCGCGGCGTCTGCCCCAACTGCGCATCGAGCTGACGCCCGGCGTCGCCCAGAGATCTGCTTCCAGGCCCCCGGAACGCCCCTGAGCGGCCCCGGGGGCTTTGCGTTTCCCGTCGAACCGCCCCGTACCGCACCCCCGGATACGCCGAAGGCCCGGATCCATGGGATCCGGGCCTTCGGTTTCAGTAGCGGGGACAGGATTTGAACCTGCGACCTCTGGGTTATGAGCCCAGCGAGCTACCGAGCTGCTCCACCCCGCGTCGGTGAACACAACAGTACGCGAGGCACTCGACCAGAGCAAATCCAAACCAAGACGCCCTACGGTCGGCGGCTGCGCTACGCCGTCAGCTCCTGCTGCAGCGCCTCGTGCAGCCGCCCGGCCCGCTCGGCCACCTCCGCCGGGCCGAGCCGCACCGCCCGGTCGCACCAGTGCTGGGCCTCGGCGAGCTCGCCCCGACGCGCGTAGAGCAGGGCCAGGCGGAGCGCCGCGCGGCCGTGCCCCGCGTCGGCGGCGCGGGTCCACCACAGCAGCGCCTCCGGCTCGCTGCCCTCGCGGGCGAGGAGCAGGCCGAGGTTGAAGGCGCCACCGAGGCTGCCCGCCTCCGCGGCCTCGCGGTACCAGCGGGCGGCCTCGACCACGTCCCCGCGCGCGGCCGCGAGCATGCCGACGCGGACCTGGGCGCGGCGGTGCCCCTGCGCGGCGGCCCGCTCGTACCACTCCTCGCACTCGGTCTTCTCGGTGGCGGCCGCGCCGAGCACGGTGCCCGCGGGCGCCCGCCGGTCGCTGCGGTCGAGCAGGCCGCCCAGGCGGTACGCCGCCTCGGGGCTGCCGCCGCCCGCCGCGCACCGCAGATGGCGCTCGGCGGCGTGCGCGTCCCCGTCACGGAGCTTGGCGATGCCGACCTGGAGGGCGGCCTCGGTGTGACCGGCCGTGGCGGCCCGCTCGTACCACTGCAGCGCGGTGGCCTCGTCGCCGCGGCCCGCGTGCAGGATGCCGAGGTTGAACGCGGCGTCCACGCTGCCCGCCTCGGCGGCCTTGGAGAACCAGGGCTCCGCGCCCGCGGTGTCGCCGACCTGCAGCAGCAGCACGGCGAGCGCGTTGGCGGCCTCGCGGTGACCGGCGTAGGCGGCGCGGCGGTACCACTGCTCGGCCTGGGTGGTGCGGTTCTGACCGGCGCAGAGCAGGCCGAGGTTGTACGCGCCGTTCACGTCCCCGGCGTCCATGGCCGCGCGGTACCAGCGCTCCGCGGTCTGCGGCTCGCCGCGCTCGGCGTGCAGCGCGCCCAGGGCGTTGGCCGCGTTGCCGTCGCCGTCCTTGGCGGCCTTGAGCCACCACACGGCGGCGTTCTCCTCGTCACCGGCGTCGCGCAGCAGGAAGCCGAGGGCGCAGGCGGCCCGCGGCTCGCCGTCCTTGGCGGAGGTCAGGTACCAGCGGCCCGCCTCCTTCAGCTCGCCACGCTGCTCCAGGATCGCGCCGAGGTGCAGGGCGGCCCGGCGGTGACCACGGGCGGCGGCCTGCCGGTACCACTGCTCGATCTCCTCGGCGAGGGTCAGGCGCGGTGCGGTGTCCTGGGCGGGGCCCCGGTTCGCGTCCGCGGCACCGCTCTCCCCGGTCCGGCTCCGCTCCCCGGTGATCTCCTCGCCCTCGCGAGCCGCCGTCCGCTCCGCCGCCGCGAGCTTCTCCGCCTCGGCGAGCCCTATCACCACGGAGGCCGAGCGCAGCAGCTCCGCGCCGAAGACCACCGAGTCCACGCCGGTCAACGGCCCGCCGGTGTTCCCGGCGGTGAGTCGCTCCAGGGCGCTGCGGCGTGCGGCGGACGGCCCGGTGGTCGGGGCGGTGTCCCGGTCGGCGGTGCCCGTGGCGGGGCGCGCGTCCGGTGTCGTATCGCAGCCCGCGCGCAGTTCCCGGGCGGCGCGGCGCTCCAGGGCGCGGGCAAGCCGGTAGGCGGCCTCGCGGTGGCCGCGCTCGGCGGCGGCGCGCATCCAGTGCTCCGCGCCCACGTCGCTGCGGTGCTCCAGGAGGTCGGCGAGCGCGTAGGCGCCGAGGACGTGGCCCTGCTCGGCGGACTGGCGCAGCCAGTACTCGGCGGCCGGCTCGTCGCCGCGCTCGCGGTGGTGCCGTCCGAGCGCGTGCGCGGCGGCGGCCGAGCCCGCGACGGCGGCGATCCGCCACCAGCCCGCGGCCTCGTCGGCGTAGCCGCGCTGGTGCAGAAGGACTCCGAGGTTGTTGGCGGCGGCCCGGTCGCCCTCGGCGGTGGCCGTGCGCAAGTGAGGCTCGGCGCCGTCGAGGTCACCGCGGCGCAGGAGCAGGGCCCCCAGGATGCTCATCGCCGCGACGTCGCCGTTTTCGGCGGCGGTTCGGTGGCGTACTTCCTCCGCGACCGCACCGGGATCCTCCCGGTCGGCCGACTGCATAAGTCGCCCTGTCTCCAACAGAGTTGCCTTATCCCCCATACCGTCCATCGTCGCACCACCTGCAACCCGGGTACACCTGGTATACCGCAGCCAGTGAGGTCACTTCAGCGTTTTGTCGACATGCCCACAGAGAGATAAGTCAAACACAGATCCTTCAACTCCCCCCGCACGGCACACGGGTCACCCGGGTGAGGGTTGTCTCATTGATCAACTCGCCGGTGCGGGGCGGCCGTTGGCGATCATGTCGCCGGTCGCGCCGGACGGCCGGGCTCCGCCCCCACGGCAAGCATGCGGAAGGCCCGGATCCTGAGTCGGATCCGGGCCTTCGGCCTTGAGTAGCGGGGACAGGATTTGAACCTGCGACCTCTGGGTTATGAGCCCAGCGAGCTACCGAGCTGCTCCACCCCGCGCCGTTGTGCGGCAACCGTACCACGGCGCGGGGTGGGGGAATTCCGCTGCCCCGGCGGCTCAGCCGGTCTCGCCGCCGCCTTCCTCCTTACGGGCCTTGGACTCGGCGTCGGCCGCGCGCTGCAGCGCGTCCTGCAGCTCCTTCTGGGCCTTGCCGTACGCCTCCCAGTCCTGCTCCTTGAGGGCTTCCTCGCCGCGGTCCATGGCGGCCTGGGCGTCGTCCAGCGCCTCCTTGACCGTCGGGTCGCTGGACGGCGGCGGCTGGGTGGTGTCGTCGCCCTCCGGCGGCGGCTCCTGCCCGGTCTCCTCGCCCTCGGCCCCGAAGACCGCGTCGAACGCCTCGGTCAGGCTGTTCTTGAAGACGGTGTCGCGGTTGTACTGGACGCCGACCTTCTTCAGGAGCGGATAGTTGGCGTTACCGCCCTTGACGTACACCGGCTCCACATAGAGGAAGCCGTCGTTCATCGGCACCGTCAGGAGGTTTCCGTAGACGATGTCGGAGTCGGTGCCTCTCAGGTTCCGTACGAACTCGGCGACTTCGGGATCGCCGTTGAGCTCACTCTGCACCTGCTGCGGGCCCGGCACGTCGTCGGACTCCACGTTCAGCACTCTGATCGTGCCGTAGTCGTCGCTCATCGCATCGGCGTCGACCGCCATGTACGCCCCGAGGTTGGGGCGGCCGTTGGGCGTGAACGTCGTCGTCAGCGAGAAGCGCTGCTCGTTCTGGCCCGGCATCTTCAGGCTCTGGTAGTACGGCGGAACCGCGTTCTTCTCCTTGGTGGTCGGGTCGTCCGGCACCTGCCAGACGTCCGAACCGCTGTAGAACTGCGAGGGGCTCTTGACGTGGTAGCGGGTCATGAGCTCGCGCTGGACCTTGAACAGGTCCTGCGGGTACCGCATGTGCTCGCGCAGATCCTGCGAGATCTCGCTCTTCTTCTTGACCGTGCCCGGGAACGCGTTCATCCAGGTCTTGAGGACCGGGTCCTTGTCGTCCCACTGGTAGAGGTTGACCGTGCCGTCGTACGCGTCGACGGTCGCCTTCACCGAGTTGCGGATGTAGTTGACCTGGTTCTCCTGGGCCACCACGGCCCGCTGCCGGTTGGTCGCGGTCTGCGCGTCGGCCGTGGTCTCACCGAGCGTGGTGCGCGAGGCGTACGGATAGCCGTTGCTCGTGGTGTACGCGTCGACGATCCACTTGATCTTGCCGTCTACCACGGCCGGGTAGGCGTCGCCGTCGATGGTGAGCCAGGGCGCCACCGCCTCGACGCGCTCCTTGGGCGTGCGGTTGTAGAGAATGCGCGAACCCTCGCCGATCGCGCCCGAGTACAGGATCTGCGGCTCGCTCATCGCGACCGCGTACGCGGCCCGGTTGATCGGGTTGGCGAGGTTGACGCCGCTGTCGCCCTTGTAGCTCGTGGTCCGCTCGCCGTCGGACTCGTAGTCGAGTTCCTTCTGCGGGCCGCCCACGATGGAGTACTGCTGGGTCCGCTCGCCGTAGTAGATCTCCTGGCGGTACTTGGGGAGTTGACCCTTGGTCGGCAGGCCGGACTCGGTGAAGGCCGGGGAGCCCGCCGGGTCGGCGTTCGGGTCCGTGCTGGTGCCCTTGGCCGTGATCGCGCCGTACCCGTGGGTGTAGGTGAAGTGGTCGTTGATCCAGTTCCGCTTCGGGATGCCGTCGAGGTCGAGCTCGCGCAGACCGATGACGGTGTCCTGATCCTTGCCGTCCTTGTCCTTGTAGCGGTCGACGTCGAGGCTGCTCGGGAACTGGTAGTACTTCCGCTGGCGCTGCAGCTGGTCGAACGTCGGCCCGACCACATTCGGGTCGATCAGGCGGTAACTCGCCTGCCCGTCGGCCTCCTTGCGCTGCTGCTCCTTGCCGGCGGCGTCATCCGGGGCCTTGCCCCTGCCCGAGTACTCGGTGATCTTCGCGTCGTCGATGCCGTACGCCTGGCGGGTCGCCTCGATGTTCTTCGCGATGTACGAGGCTTCCTTCTGCTGCTCGTTCGGCTCGACCTGGAACTTCTGCACGATGGCCGGGTAGAGGCCGCCGATCAGGATCGCCGAGAGCACCATCAGGCCGAAGCCGATGACCGGCAGCTGCCAGGTGCGCCGCCACAGCGTCGCGAAGAACAGCACCGCGCAGATCGCCGCGATGCAGAACAGGATCGTCTTGGCGGGCAGATACGCGTTGGCGTCCACGTACCGCAGGCCGGTCCAGTTCCCCGCGGCCTTGAACTCGCTGGACTTCACCGCCAGGCCGTACCGGTCGAGCCAGTACGCCACCGCCTTGAGGGTGACGAAAATGCCGAGCAGCACCGAGAGATGCCCGGTGGCCGCGCCCGTGGCCCGCGCCCCGGGGCTGGTGACCCGCAGCCCGCCGTACAGATAGTGCGTCAGCGCCGCCGCGATCAGGCCGAGCACCGCGGCCGCGAAGCCGAAGCCGAGCAGGAAGCGGAACCAGGGCAGATCGAAGGCGTAGAAGGAGACGTCGAGACCGAACTGGGGGTCCTTCTGGTTGAACGACTCGCCGTTCACCCACATCAGCCAGGTACGCCACTGGCCCGCGGCGGACGCGCCCGCGATCAGACCGACGAGAGCGGTGATCGCAAGCAGGATCCACTTCTTGTACGGAGCGATGCTCATCCGGTACCGGTCGAGGCTCTGCTGCTCCATCGACATGGCGCTCAGCGGCGGCCGCAGCCGGTGCGCCAGCCAGATGTTCACGCCGATCGCCGCCGCCATCAGCAGGCCGAAGACGACGAACAGGCCGATCTTGCTCCACAGGGTCGTGGTGAAGACCGACGAGTACTTGACCGACCGGTACCACAGCCAGTCGGTCCAGAACCCCGCGAACATGACGAAGAGCATGGCCAGAACGGCCAGCACTCCCAGTGTCATGAGCAGAGTCCGCACCCGCCGGGAGGGACGGCCCACTCTGATCCGTGGCCCGGATGGGCCTCCGCCGCGGTCCGGCATCTGGAAAGCCAAGGTGCGCACCTCGAAATTCGCTGTTGGTCGCTGCTGTTGAGCCGCTGTCTGCAGGACTCGGCGATCGCAGAGCCCACTGATGCAACTTACTGAAGCTTTACTCAGTTCCCGATCCGGGGTCTGAACCAGGCAGGATATTGCTCATGTCCAACGTTTCTTCCTCGGGCCCCCCGATGGCCGCGAGCCCCCTCACCCGCGCCGTGCTCGAAATCGACGAGTATGTCGCCGGCCTCGGCTGGGACCAGCCCGCCCGTCTCTTCGCCCTTGTCGACACCGCCCAGCTGCGCAGCCAGGAGCCCTCGCTCGCCGACCGGCTCGGCCTGACCGACGACTCCCCCACCTCCGGACTCACCCCCATCGAGCAGGACGAGCTGCCGGCCGGCAGCCCCTTGGACGAGTTCCTCGGCACCATCGCCTGGCCGGACGCGGTGGTCGGCTGCGCCCTGACCGTGGAGCGCCTGATGCTGCCGCCGTCCGCGGAGGGCGCGGTTCCGGAGGGCCTGGGCGAGAAGGAGCTCGCCCGGTGGGTGGCCGAGCACCCGGAGCGGCAGGAGGTCCGGATGACCGTCGCCGTGCTGCGTGACGGGGCGCGGGAGTCGGCGCTGCGGCTGCGCGAGAAGGACTCGCCGACCGAGGTCCTCACCGGGTCTGACCTGGTGCCGGGCCTGGCGGAGGCGCTCTCCGCGACGTTCGCGGAGTAGCCGCCCGCCTCGGTGCCCCGCCCCGCCTCGCCCCGTGCCTCGTACGGCTCGGGGCGGGGGCGCTCGGAGGGGCTTCGGATTACTTGGTGGTGCACCTCGGCAGGTCCGCGGTGTCGCCCTCGCGGATGTCCGCCATCGACTTCATGGCGTCGTCGATCGTCTTGACCTTTACGAGAGTGAGCCCGTCCGGGACGTCCCGGGCGGCCGTGGGGCAGTTGTCGGCGGGCGTGAGGAAGTACTCGGCGCCCTTGTCGCGCGCGCCGATCGTCTTCATCTCGATGCCGCCGATGGGGCCGACCTTGCCCGCCTCGTCGATGGTGCCGGTGCCCGCCACGAACTTGCCGCCGGTGAGGTCCTGGGGCGTCAGCTTGTCGACGATGCCGAGCGCGAACATCAGGCCCGCGCTGGGTCCGCCGACGTCGGCCAGCTTGATGTCGATGCTGAACGGGAACGTGTGGTCGGGCGCGGCCGAGATGCCGACGATCGCCCGGTCGTCCTCCTCGGCCTTGGCGGTGGTGACCGTGACGTTCTCGGTGGCCGAGGGCTCCTTGCGGGCCTTCTCGGCCGCGGCGGCCTCCTTGGCCGGGACGATGGTGAAGGTGACCTTCTCGCCCGGCTTGTGCCGCGTCACCTGCTTCGCCACGTCGGCGGGCTGCGTCACCGCGGTGCCGTCCACGGCCTTGATGACATCACCGGCGTGCAGGGTGCCCTGGGCCGGGCTGTTCTTGACCACCGAGCCGACGACGACCCGGGTCTGCACCGGGATGTCCAGCTCCTTCAGGGCGGCGACCTTGGCGCTCTCCAGGGATTGGCTGAATTCCTCGGCGTTCTCCTGCGAGGACTCCTCCTCGGTCTTGCCGTCGGGGTAGAGCGTGTCGTGCGGCACCACGATGTTGTCGTGGGCGAGCCAGCCGTACACCGCCTGGAACAGGTTCATGTTGTAGTCGGCGCTGGTGACCCGGACCGTCGTCATGTTGAGGTTCCCGGACGTCGGGTACGTCTTGCGGCCGGAGATCTGCAGCACGGGCTCGCCCGCGTGGTCCTCCAGGGTGTTCACCGTCGGCCCCGGGGTCATCTCCGCGTACGGAACCGGGACGAGTACCCCCACGCAGAGAAGCGCGATCAGCATCAGGGTCGAGGCGAGCATCGTCGCAGTGCGGCGTGGCATGGAACGACAGTACGGGACGGGTCTGTCAGTGCACCCCCGGGGCCCGTCCATGCGAGGGCGGAGCCGGCGCGGACGCCCAGCTCAGGTGGTGTCCGTGCCGGATTCCGGGCCCATGAGCGAGGTCATCGGGGACTGCCCGGAGGACTGTTCGGAGCGCTCCATGGCGGCACGGAATTTCGCGTACCCGGCGAGCTCGCTGATGTCTTCCGCGCGGCGACTGCGCGTGGCCCAGCTGCCCCACATCCCCGCGCCGATCGCAGCCATAAGCGGAATCAGCAACCAAGCGAGCGCCGCCATGCCGACCTCCCGACCCCAAGAGCGACCGCAACTGACTGATCAGCAGATTAACCATCCGTACGGTCAACGCTCGCCGCAGGGGGGAGGTTACGCAACCGGAACCCCTTGGGACACGGCGGTAACGCGCCAGCGGCGGGACCGTGGCTCAGCAGGTCCCCACGCCCGACTCGGCAGCCTCCAGGCCCGTGATCAGCGGGCCCCGACGCACTCCTCTGTTGCGACTAGCAGGCCCCGACCCACTCTTCTGTACCGTCCGAAAACCTCTGGTGCTTCCAGATCGGCACCTCGTGCTTGAGGTCGTCGATCAGTTTGCGGCAGGCCGCGAAGGCCTCGGCGCGGTGCGGGCAGGACACCGCGACGATCACGGCGAGGTCACCCACCTCCAGCTCGCCGACGCGGTGCACGGCGGCCAGGGCACGCACCGGGTACTCGGCGACGACCTTCTCGGCGACCCGGCGCAGCTCGGCCTCCGCCGTGGGGTGGCAGGAGTAGCCGAGCGTGTCCACGTCGGCGCCGCCGTCGTGGTTGCGGACCGTGCCGACGAAGAGCGCGGTGCCGCCTGCCGCGTCGTCGCCCGCGGCCTTGAAGATCTCGTCGAGGGAGAGCGGGACGTCGCGGATGGCGAGGAGGCGGATGGGGTCCTGCGCCGCCTGCTCGCCGGGGTGGTCATACCGTGCTGCTGCCATGCCGACCATCGTGCCGTACGGGACTGACATCACGGAATAGCGTTTTCGACCGGGCGTGCGAACCCTCCGTAGGAGGGTTCTACAGGAAGCCCGTGCGGTGGCCAGGGCGTGTCCGATGGGTCAGGCCGGGTTCGGACGGCGGCACTGGCCGGGTGGCCCGAGCGGCGTCTGGTGCGCTCCGCCGCTGCGCGGCTCCGCCTCGCCTCTTTGATTCATCCTTCGGATGGCGAGCAGCAGCCGCAAGGCGGAGGACGGCGGCGACGCGGAGCCCCAACGAGTAAGTGCCGCCAATGCGTGCGTGCCAGACGCAGCGACCCCGGCAGGACCCATCGGACACGCCCTAGACGCCGCGGCGCTTGCGGGCCCTGCGGATCGCGGCCGCCGCGCCCAGGAGCGCGACCGTGGCGCCCGCCGCGCCCGCGGCCGTCGCCTCCTTGCGCCCGAGCCTGCGCCCGGCGACGGTGTGCCGGCCCGCGATCTCCTCGAGGAGCTCGGCGAGCACCTCCTCGTTGGTCCACTGCGGCCGCCAGCCCGCCGCGTGCAGGCCCGCGCCGGAGACGACCCAGGGATGCATCGTGTAGGCGAGATCCCCGGCCGGCGACGGGGTGAGTCCGATGCGGTGCAGCCGGGCCGCGGCGCCCAGGGCGACCGTGGAGGGCAGTTCCATGCGGCGGATGCCGCTCAGCTCCTCGACCTCCTCCTGTTCCAGCCACCCGTCACAGCCGACGGCCAGCTCGCCCTCGGCCTTCTCCAGTACGGCGTACTCCAGGGCGCTGCACAGGTCCTCGACGTGGCAGAACTGCCAGGCCGGGCGCGAGCCCGCCACCACCAGGAGCCGGGGCGACTCGAAGTAGCGGGTCAGGGCGGTGTCGGTGCCGCCGATCAGGACGGCGGGGCGCAGCACCGTGACGTTCAGGCCGGGGTGGGCGCGCGGGGCGCGGCGGGCCAGGTGCTCGATCTCCAGGAGGTCACCGACGCCGGTGGCCTCGGCGGTGGCGCGCAGCTCGGCGTCCTCGGCGAGCGGCAGCTCGTTGTCGGGCAGCGCCCCGTAGACCATCGCCGAGGTGCACAGGACGACCCGGTGGACGCCCGCGGCGGCCGCGGCGGTGAGCACGGTCTGGGTGCCGCGCACGTTGTACGCAGTACGGGCGGCGGCGTCGGTCTCCAGGTCGAGGTCGAGCGCGAGGTGCACCACCACGTCCACGCCGCGCAGCTTCTCGGCGATCACCGGATCCCGTACGTCCAGAATGTGCCACTGCGCCGAGGCGCACTCGCCCCGACGCTCGTCGATGGCCACGACCTGCTTGATCTCCTCGGACGCGGCCAGGCGCTCGACGAGCAGCGCGCCGACTCCGGACGCTGCTCCGGTCACGGCGACCACGGGGCCGCGCACCGGGCGGCTCGTTTCGTTTCGCGCTGCGCGAACCTGCGGATCTGGGGAACTCACCGGGCGTCTCCAGCGGTTGTCTTCAGTACGTACGTGTGTGACGCGTACGGACCAGGTGGCGTCCATCCTGCCGCAGCGCGCAAGACAGCGGAGCACCGAGCCCACAACCGGCCGCGGTGTCTACGCTGGGAGTGTTGTCGGGCAGTCGCCGTCGGCAGTCAGCCGACGGCCCAACGAGCCGAGGATTCCCGTGAGTGACACCCCATTCGGTTTCGGCCTTCCGCCGGAGGAGCCGGAGAACGGCGACGAGGGCAAGAAGAAGGGCACCCCCGGTGGGGGCGAGGGCGCTTCAGGCGCCGGACAGGGTCCGGCGAGCCCGTTCGGCTTCGGTGGCCTGCCCGGAGCGGGCGGCCCGGGCGGGGACAACCCGTTCGCCGCGATGTTCGGGAACCTGAACCCGAACGACCTGGGCGCCGCCTTCCAGCAGCTCGGCCAGATGCTCTCGTACGAGGGCGGCCCGGTGAACTGGGACATGGCCAAGCAGATCGCCCGCCAGACGGTGTCCCAGGGCACGTCCGACGGCACGAAGGACGCCAGCGTCGGCCCCGCCGAGCGCGCCGCCGTCGAGGAGGCCGTGCGCCTGGCCGACCTGTGGCTGGACGGGGCGACGTCCCTGCCGTCCGGCGCGGGCAGCGCCCTGGCCTGGTCCCGCGCGGAGTGGGTCGAGGCGACGCTGCCGGTGTGGCAGGAGCTCGTCGACCCGGTGGCCGAGCGGGTCGGCTCCGCCATGGGCGACGTACTGCCCGAGGAGATGCAGGCCATGGCAGGCCCGCTGCTCGGCATGATGCGGTCCATGGGCGGCGCCATGTTCGGCCAGCAGATCGGGCAGGCCGTGGGCGTGCTCGCGGGCGAGGTGCTCGGCTCGACCGACATCGGCCTGCCGCTCGGCCCGGCCGGGAAGGCCGCGCTGCTTCCGGTGAACGTCGAGGCGTTCGGCAAGGACCTGAGCATCGACCAGAACGAGGTGCGGCTGTACCTGGCGCTGCGCGAGGCCGCCCACCAGCGCCTGTTCGCGCATGTGCCGTGGCTGCGCTCGCACCTGTTCGGCGCGGTCGAGGGGTACGCGCGCGGCATCAAGGTCGACACCTCGAAGCTGGAGGACGTGGTCGGCCAGTTCGACCCGCAGAACCCCGAGCAGCTGCAGGACGCGCTCCAGCAGGGCATGTTCCAGCCCGAGGACACCCCGCAGCAGAAGGCCGCCCTCGCCCGCCTGGAGACCGCGCTCGCGCTCGTCGAGGGCTGGGTGGACGCCGTGGTGCACGAGGCGGCCAAGGACCGGCTTTCGTCGGCCGCGGCGCTGCGCGAGACGCTGCGTCGGCGGCGCGCCACCGGCGGCCCCGCGGAGCAGACCTTCGCGACGCTGATCGGCCTGGAGCTGCGGCCGCGCCGGCTGCGGGACGCCTCGCGGCTGTGGGCCTCGCTCACCGACGCGCGCGGTGTGGACGGCCGGGACGGCCTGTGGGAGCACCCGGACATGCTGCCGACCGCCACGGACCTCGACGACCCGGACGGGTTCGTCTACCGCGAGCAGCCGGACTTCTCCGAGCTCGACAAGATGCTCGGCGAGGCGGCCGGTGGCGGCTCGCCGCAGAAGCCGGACCTGAAGAAGCACGACGAGGACGGCGCCGACGGCGAGGGCGACGACAGCAAGTGAGCCTCTACGACGACGCGGTGCTCGTACTGAAGACGTACGAGCGGCAGCCCGAGCTGCGCGCGGCCTACCTGGACCACTTGGCCGCGCACCCGGACGGCATGTGGAAGGCGTGCGAGGCCGGGCACCTGACGGCCAGCGCGCTGGTGATCGACCCGTCGCGGGGCAAGGTGCTGCTCACGCTGCACAAGAAGCTGCGGATGTGGCTACAGATGGGCGGGCACTGCGAGCCGCAGGACGCCACACTCGCCGCGGCCGCGCTGCGCGAGGCCACCGAGGAATCCGGTATCGCGGGCCTGACGCTGCTCGACGGCGATCCGGTGACCCTGGACCGGCACCCGATCCCGGCCCCCTGCCACTGGCACCTGGATGTGCAGTACGCGGCGCTCGCGCCTGATGGGGCGGTGGAGACGGTCAGCGACGAGTCGCTCGACGTGCGCTGGTTCGCGTACGACGAGGTGGCGGAGGTGGCCGACGACTCCGTCGTACGCCTCCTGGAGGCCACGCGGGCCCGCCTGGACCTGGCGTAAGAGCCAAACGTAAGGGGCGGTCGCTATAGCGACCGCCCCTTACTCATGCTCTATAGAGCGTGTTACTCCCAGGCGTTGCCCTGGTTCTGGCCGCGGGCGCCCTGCTGACCCATGCCGTACTGCGCGGCGAGGCCCTGGCCGATCATGGCGCTCTGCGGCGGCAGCAGCTCGCTGGGCTGGACGAGCGCGATGCCCTCACCCATGAAGCTGAGCTCCCAGCCCTCGCCGGTGTTGCCCCGGCGGCGGCGCACTCCGGAGGAATGCGTCTGGGCCTGCATCTGCACCCGCAGCGAGTTGGACCAGGCCACGACGGCGTCCGCGTCGGCGTTGACGTATTTGTCCTGCGTGACCTGCAGCATCAGCGGCTGGCCCGAGGTCATCAGGGCGATCTTGCCGGTGCCCGAGATGTTCATCTGGTACTTGCCGGAGCCGGAGATGCCGAACTGGCTGTCGACCGCGATGACTTCGGTGTTCAGGCCGGAGTCCATGGCGAGCACGTAGGAGCTGTCGACGGTCATGCCACGCGGATCCACATCCACTACGTGGATGTACTGGGCGAGGTTGGCCAGATAGACCGTGCCCTGCCCGGAGACGCGCATCAGGTTCAGGCCCTCGCCGGTGTGCGCGTAGGCGCGTTGCTGCTGCTGGGACTGGTACTCGGCGTCGAACTCCATGAGCCCCTGGTAGGCCACCATGGCGCCCTTGCGGGCGAGCACGTCGTCATGGCCTTCGAGGGCGACCCGCAGCATCTGCGGGTTCTGGATCGCGTAACGCTCCTGAGTCTGCTGCTCGGTGTGCGCGAAAAGCGGGCTCTGCATGGTGTGTTCCCTCCCCCTAGCCTCGCGCCCGGAGGCGGTCGGTGCTGTCCTCGCTGGGCTGTACGACGACGATTCCCTGGCCCGAGAAGGCCATCTGGTACGCCTCGCCGCTGCCCCGGCCGATCATCGAGGACGCCTTGAAGCTGCGCTTACCCTTCACCTTGAGGTTCGGGGACCAGGCGACCAGGGCGTCCGGGTCGACATAGGTCTCGTCCTCGCCGCTGCCGCAGTTGACGACGATGGGGGTGCCACGCGAGGTCAGCGCGACCCAACCCTGCCCGCCGACGGTGGTGTTCCACAGTCCCTGCCCGGCGAACTTCGCCAGACCCTTGACCCGTTCGACGCTGAACTGGAGGCTCGCGTCGAAGGCCAGGAGGTTGGTGCCGTTCACCGAGAGGGACTCGCCGTTCAGGTTGATGACGACGACGTTCGCGCCGTAGTCGGCGAGGTAGAGCAGGCCGTCACCGCTGGCCTTCATGATCGGGGCGCCCTCGCCGGTCATCCAGGCTCCGGCCATCTGGCGGAGGCTGGGCGGGTTGGGCTCGTACTGGATGAAGCCCTCGTACGCGACCATCGAGCCGACGCGTGCGAAGAGGTCCTGGCCGCTCTGCATGGCGACCTTGACCATGTTGCCGCCGTGGTTCTCCATCCGGGCCGCGACGGGGGTCGGGGCGAAGCCCGCGAGCTGCTGGTTCATGACTTCGCTCCTTTAGATCTCGTAGGGCTGGACGACGATGAAGTTGCCCGGCGCACCGCGGAACTGCAGATTCACGGTCTCCCCGCTGTGCCCGGGGAACGCCTGGCGGCGCAGCCGCACCTGGCTTGAGATGATCACCTGTGAGGCGGCGGACCAGGCCACGACGGAATTGGCGTCGGCGAACGTCGTCGGCGTGACCGGCAGCACCACAGGGGTGCCCTTGGTCTTCACGACGACCGTGCCCGTGCCGTGGAACTGCATGGTGAACAGGGCGCCGCCGGGGATGCCGTGGCCCTCGATGCGGCGGACCTCGTGCTGCAGCGACTCGTCGAACGCGAGCACGTTCTCGGCGGAGACGCAGATCGCGTCGCCCTGGAGCTCGATCGGGTGGAGGTACGCCTCCTCCTCCGCGAGGAACACCTGGCCGCGGCCGGAGCAGCGCATCAGCTGCATCTCCTGCCCGGTGGCGTTGCCCACGATGCGCCCGGCGAAGCCCGCGCCCTTGTAGCTGAACTCGACCTTGCCCTGGTAGAGCACCATGCTGCCCTGGCGGGCCAGGACCGGCTGGCCATCGGCTGTGCCCAGGTCGACGCGGACCATCTGTTCGTTTTGCGAGGTCCAGCGCTGGCCGGTCGGAGCCTCGCGGTACTTCTCCAGGGTCACGCCGACACCGGCGGGGCCGCCGCCCTGGGGCACGCCCTGCGGCATCCCTTGAGGTGCGCCTTGGGGCATGCCTGGGGGCTGGCCGTACGGGGACGGCGCGGCGGGTGCGCCGGGCTGGCCCGGGAACTGGCCACCCTGGGGCTGGCCGTAGCCGGGCGGTGCGGGCGGGGCCTGTCCGGGCGGCGCGGCCTGCCCGGGGACCTGGCCGAACTGGGGCTGCTGTGGCGGCTGTCCGGGCTGGCCGTAGCCGGGGGGCGGCGGGGTCTGGCCGGGCGCCGTCAGCGGTGCGGCGATGGTGGGCTGGGCGTGCACCGACGGCTCCGCGGGCTGTGGCGCGGGGGCGGGGGCGGGCGCCTGCGGCGGGGTGGCTCCACCGGGCGGCGCCCCGAAGCCCTGCGCGGGCTGCGGGGCAGGGGCCGGTGCCTGCGGCGCGGGGGCCGGTGCCGGGGCCTGCGGCGCGGGTGCGGGCGCGGCCTGGTCGGGGGCGGCAAAGCCAGGGGCGGGCTGGGGGGCCGGTGCCTGCTGGGCCGGAGCGGGGCCTCCGGCGGGCGGCGCGAAGCCCGGAACGCCACCCTCCGGCTGCTGCTGCGGCTGCGGAGCAGCCGATTCCTCCTCGGCGACCTCACCGCCGAAGTTGCGGAGCAGCGCCTCGAGTCCGCCGTCGAAGCCCTGGCCGACGGCGGCGAACCGCCAGACGTCCTTCAGGTAGAAGTCGCCGAGCATGACCGCGCGCTCGGTGCTGAACTCCGAGCCGTCGAAGGCGTATCGGGCCACTTCCTCGCCACCCGCGACGATCCGGATGTGCCCGGGCCCGATCTGCGACATCTGGCCCGCGCCGTCGATGGTCGCGGTGAACGACAGCTTCTGGATGTGCGACGGGATCTTGTCGAGCGTGACGCGGAACGACTCGGTGTCGCCCGCCTGGGCGCCGAGCAGCTGAATCGACTCCTCGGGAGTCTTCGGCTGGTTGAAGAAGACGAAGTAACGGTCGTCCGAGAGTTGTTCGTTGGCGTCCAGTCCGAAACAGCTGATGTCGAAGGTCAGTCCCGGGCCGGAGACCTGTACGCCTACGTACAGGTCCGTGCCCAGGGTGAGGTCACTGATCTTGGCCTTGTGGCCGCGTTGGAATTCCCTGGCCATGCGTAACGACCGTCCCCCATCCCGAGTGCGAGTGCGTCGCGACAGGCTAACCGTTGCCGGTGACTCTGAGCGAAGTCGGGACCGAGCCGGTACAAAACCGCGGGACTTCTGCCTCCGGGTCCCCAGCGACGGTCACTCTGCGCCGCGTTGGCGGTCACTCCCTGGCGGCTTCCGGCCCTTCGGTGCGGGCCGCGGGCAGGTGCGGGAGCCGGTCGGCCGAGACGACGCCCTCGAGGTAGCCGCGCGCCCGCTCGGTCCGCGGATACGCCTCCAGGAGCCGCCAGAAACGCGGACCGTGCCCCGGCACGAGCAGATGCGCCAACTCATGCAACAGGACGTAGTCGATGACGTACTCGGGCATGCCCTGCAGCCGGTGCGAAAGCCGAATGCTGCCCTCCGCGGGCGTGCACGAGCCCCAGCGAGTGTTCTGATTGGTCACCCAGCGCACCGACTTCGGGCAGGCACGGCCCTGGAAATACTGCTCCGAGAGCCGCTCGGCACGCTCGGCGAGCTCGGCGTCCCCCAACAGCCGCTTGCTCTCCTGGGCCGCGAGCTTGTCCAGCATCACATCGACCCAGCGCCGCTCCTCCGCCTCGGACATCCGGGCGGGGATCAGCACGATGGTGCGGTCACCCTCGCGGTACGCGGAGACCGTGCGGCGGCGCCGGGTGCTCCTGCGAACCTCGACCGCGCTCGCCCGCGAGCCGCGTGGCGGCTGGCTTGTGATGCTGTGCTGCGGGCTTCCGGAGCGGCGCGATGGGTCGGCGGGCACGCCCCGACGTTACCCGCTGTCGACGGCGGAAGTCCCGCCTCCGGGAGGGTTCGGGCCCGATCCGCTTGCCCCGGGCGGCAGTTGTACGACTAATACCCACCGCCTGTGGACAACTTTCCGCACAACGTCGACGGAGCAGGCATGCTTGCAGCGTTCGGTGATCGAGCACGGGCGGCGGGGTGGACCACGCGGCGCGGCGTGGCACGGTCGGCGTGCTCGGCGGTACGACGAGGCGGCAGGCGACGGGGAGACGGATCGCCTGCGCTCGGGCACCGACGGAGGAACGTCGACGGACGGGGTCCGTACGACAAGCGGGACAACGGGGACAACGGGGACAGGACCGGGGGACAGCATGCATCCACGAGTGAAGCCCGCGCTGCGGCGCGGCTGGCGAGATCTGAAAACAGTGCAGTTCGGAGTCACACCCGCGCATGCGGTGGTCCTCGCACCACTGGACATGGCCACGGCGACTCTGCTTGAGCTGCTAGACGGCACCCGCGGGCTGCCACTGCTGCGCGAGGAGGGCCGCAAGGTCGGGCTGCCGGACGGCCATGTGGACGGGTTGGTGGAACGGCTCGCGGCGGCGGGCCTGCTCGACGACGCCACGGGCGGAGGCCCGGCCGCCGACCAACTCCGTCGGGATTCCGGCCTCTTGGACCGACTGCGGCCGGACCTGACATCGCTGTCCCTCATCGACCGGGAGCCGACGGGTGGGATACGCCGACTCGCCGCCCGGCGCGCGCTGCGGGTCCAGGTCCGGGGCGCCGGCCGGGTGGGTGCGACGATCGCGGCGACGCTCGCCGGGGCGGGTGTGGGGCGGGTCGATGTGCTCGACGGGGGCTGTGTCGAGCCGTGGGACGTGGCGCCGGGCGGGCTTCCACCGGAGTCGATCGGGGAGCGCAGGGATGTCTCCGCACGACGCCTGGTGCAACGATGCGCGCCCGCTCGCCCACCCCGCCAAGTGAAGCAACAGCGCCCATGCGGCGCCCCTGCCCCGGGACCACGCGGGTCACCACCCCGGAACGCGCCCAGGAGACATGCCCTCGGGGAGGGGACCGGAACTCCGGCCCCAGGTACACCCCGACGCCCCGCCCCTGATGACTGCCGCGCGACTGCGGTCCCGGTGGACGAACGCGCGGCAGCGGTTCCGGCGGGCGAGCAGGCGGCAGTGATTCCGGGGCATGAGCCCGGGCTCGCCCTGGTCGTGTTCGCACCCCGGGACGGGCTCGCGGCGTACGCGCCGGACCCGGTCACCGCCGAGCCGTTCCTGACCGCGGGCACACCGCACCTCTACGCCGGGGTGCTTGAGGGCACCGGGGTGGTCGGGCCGCTGGTGCTGCCGGGTGCGTCGGCCTGCGCCGGGTGCCTCGACCTCGGCCGGGCGGAGCGGGATCCCGCGTGGCGGCGGCTGCTCGCGCAGTGGCGTTCGGGCCGGTACCGGTCGGTGCCGACCTGTGATCTGGCCCTGGCCACGGCGGTCGCCGGGTTCGCGGCGGCGCAGGCCCTGGCCTTTCTGGACGGCTCGTTCCCGACGTCCGTCGGGGCACGCTGGGAGGCGCCGCTGCCGGAGCTCGGCTGGCGGTCGGAGCCGGTTCCGCCGCGGGTTAAGTGCGGCTGCGGGGCGGGCTTGCAAGGTGAAAGGGAGGACACCTCGATGGGGTCCGAGCCACACGAGACAATGAGCCGGTAACTGCCTGGTAAGGCGCGGCTATCTGGGTTTTGGAGGGGCGTATGTCTGATCTTCCCCGGAAGGCGGTCACCCGTACCGCCAAGCTGGCCGCGCTGCCGCTTGGCTTCGCGGGGCGGGCCACCTGGGGGCTCGGGAAGCGGATCGGCGGCAAGTCGGCAGAGCTCGTGAGCCGCGAGCTGCAACAGCGCACGGCGGAGCAGCTGTTCAAGGTGCTCGGCGAACTCAAGGGCGGTGCCATGAAGTTCGGGCAGGCGCTGTCCGTCTTCGAGTCGGCGCTGCCGGAGGAGGTCGCCGGGCCGTACCGCGCGGCGCTGACCAAGCTGCAGGAGGCAGCACCGCCGATGCCGGTGAGCACGGTCCACTCGGTCCTGGAGGAACAGCTCGGCGGTGACTGGCGGGAGTATTTCGAGGAGTTCGAGGACAAGCCGTCCGCCGCGGCGTCGATAGGCCAGGTCCACCGGGCCGTCTGGCACGACGGCCGGGAGGTCGCGGTCAAGGTGCAGTACCCAGGCGCAGGGGAGGCGTTGCTCTCCGACCTGAATCAACTGGGCCGGTTCGCCAAGCTTCTTGGACCGCTGATCCCGGGGATGGATATCCAACCGCTCATCGAGGAGCTGCGTGACCGCGTCTCGGAGGAGCTGGATTACGACTTGGAGGCGGCGGCCCAGCGGGCGCACGCACGGGAGTTCGCGGGTGACCCGGATGTACTGGTGCCCGATGTGGTGCATCAGGGCGAGCGAGTCCTGGTGACCGAGTGGATCGACGGGATACCGCTCTCCGAGGTGATAGCCGAAGGCACCGACGAGCAGCGGGACCGGGCCGGACAACTCCTTGCCCGTTTCCTGTTCTCGGGCCCGGCCCGCACCGGCCAACTGCACGCGGACCCCCACCCGGGGAACTTCCGGCTGCTGCCCATAGCCGGGGACGGCAACGACGGCGACGACGGCGATGACAGCGCGGTCGGCTGGCGGCTCGGGGTGCTCGACTTCGGCACGGTGAACCGGCTGCCCGGCGGCCTCCCCCGGCCAATAGGTGACTCGCTGCGGATGGCGCTCGCCGGCGAGGCGGAGGCGGTCTATCAGCTGCTGTGCGACGAGGGGTTCGTCAAGGAGGAGATTGAGCTCGAACCGGACGACGTACTCGACTATCTGGTACCGATCATCGAACCGGCCTCGATCGAAGCGTTCACCTTCACCCGGTCGTGGATGCGCAGCCAGGCAGCGCGAATCGCCGACATACGTTCTCCCGCCCACCAGTTGGGCAAGCGCCTGAACCTGCCACCGGCGTATCTGCTGATCCACCGGGTGACGCTCAGCACGATCGGGGTGCTCTGTCAGCTGGGTGCAACGGTCCGGCTGCGGGAGGAACTCGAGACGTGGGTACCGGGGTTCGCCCTGGATCCTGAACAGGGTTAGGGGCGGGGAAGGAAAGGGGGAGGGGTAGGGGAGGGGGGAGGGCCCCACCCCACCCAGCCCCTACCTCACCACCAATCCGAGTCCAATCTCCCCTCGATCGACCTGATGTTGGCGCGGGCGCAGTCGTCGCAGAAGTAGCGGCGGGTTCCGTTTTCGACGGAACAGGTCCACGTCGGCGGTACGCCCTGGGCGGTGACACCGCAGCGGGCACACGCAACGTTCTCGGCACTCGGCTGCTCAGCAGAGTGATGAGTTTGATGGTCCACTTTGAAACAATATCGCCGGATCCGGAGGGGGCGCGGGCAACGCACCGCGGGGACCGCTCCGTTCGAACGCTGCGCTGCTGGCTCCTGACCCCTGACCCCTGACCGCTCAACGGCTTATGGGCTACTACCCGTCGTCCCGCAGCTCCAGCAGGTCCAGCACATCAGGCCCCTGCGGGAAATGCGGCGCGCACACGGGACAGGCATACACGTTCCAGCCTGGCCCGGAGTTCTGGTGAACCTCCGCGACGACCACGGGGGTGTCAGTCATCCGGGCACAGCGCACGCACATGCGGACGGGGCGCTGCGTGGGGTCGGGTTTACTCACAGGGCCGGTCCCGTCCCGTACGGGATCACCTGGCGGGCTCGTTCCTCCTGCCTCTCGTGTTCCCGCAGGTACGGGCGGACGAGGTCCGTGTCCTCCCCCGCGAGCGCGTTCGCCCGTCCGTACGGGGAGCGGTGTGCGGGCAGGACCTCGCCTCGGTGCCGGGCTGTACGGACTGGTGGGGCAAAGACCGCCGAGCCCGCCGAGGCGGAGCGGGAGCCCGCTCGCCGCCTGCCTGACCCGGGCGCGAACACGCCCAGCAACAGGCGTAAGCATGCGTGGATAATGCTCATGTCGTCAGCTCCTTTGCGGCTGATGGCCACGCCCCCGGACGGCTCCACCCGTCGCGGGGGTCTTCTCGTGCATCTGACTGTACGCCAACTTAGTACGTCTCGGCACGTGCTAAGGCGTGCTTTCACGAGACAGGACGCACTATGTGGGCCTGAGTCGATCTCTTACGCTCCAAGACATGATCGAAATCGATCGGGAGAGCATCACCCCGATGTATCTGCAACTCGCGTCTGCCCTGCGCGAGCGCATCAGACGTGGAGAGATCCCGGTCGGCCGCCGCATCCCGTCTCAGTACGAGCTGGAGCAAGAGACGGGCGGCGTGGTCAGCCGCCGCACCATCAAGTCCGCCATCAACGCACTCCAGGCCGAGGGGCTCGTTCGGGGCGTTCAAGGCAAGGGAGTTTTCGTCATCGCGAAGCCCGAAGCGCCCTAGTTGTGCTGTCTCGTGAGACACCTCACGTTGCGAACGGGTCAAGCTGCGGCTGCGAGTTCAGCGGGGAACGCGGTCTGCTCGTCGAACAGTTCGTGGTGCTGAAGGCAGTG